>JAWOEL010000044.1:0-22460 GCA_046482735.1 Bacteroidales bacterium
ATTAAACCGAAAAAAAATGCAAAAGGTAATCGCTTATTCACCCCCGAAGATGTAAAAAACTTTCAAATCATTCATCATCTCGTCAAAGATCAGGGGCTCACACTCAAAGGAGCACAAAAAAAATTGGCAGACAATAAAGAAGGCACGCTTAAATCTGCCGAAATTATTAAAAAACTGACCGACATTAAAAGCAAACTACAAAGCATTCAGGAACATTTATAGGGAATTGGAATTGAATAAGGCACAAGGCATATCTCGCACATCCGCAAAGATAAATGAGCTTGTTTTAATCAATTTTAATCCGGAAAAGATTCGTGTTTTTTTCCGGTAAATATTTCTTGTACAATAATCAGCTAAAAATCACATCTCGCTTTCGCACACCAAACATATTTCAGCCCAATGCCAACGGCTTGGATATTCAGTGATCGAAATATACGTCCTGAAAGGATTTTCGTGCACACAGTCAAAACCATTTACACCATTTTCAAAGGATATAGTACCCACTCGCAACTGAACACCGAAGTGCATTATTCGAACAGAGCAAAACAAAATGTAAAAACCTGAACAAAGTGAAGTTCAACGAAGTTAATCCCATACACCTGCACTAATAAGAAAAAGGCATACGATGAAGTTCCCTAAAATATATTTCCGGTACGTACACACTATATGAACTTTTTTTGCTACTTTTGAATATAAAACATTCACAAAAAAGAATACTTATTTTACTCATTTACTGAAAAACAACACCTGTGCAGATAGTGGAAATATAAAGAAGTGGTTGGGGATATTTGTTAGTTGTAAGCAATTGCAGAAAGACCACTAATTAGATTTTATTATATTTAAAAGCAAAAAAACATGACAAAGAAAATATATCAGATTCAGATTGCATTGAAGGGATTCAAACCAAAGATTTGGAGAAGAATACTGATTCCCTCAGACTTATTGTTGTCGGATTTTCATATGCTTATTCAGATAACAATGGGATGGACAAATTCTCATTTACATCAATTTATTAAAAATCGGACTTTTTATACACAGAGAATGCAAGACGATGATTTTTGGGATGAAATGAACAATGTGGATTATAAAAAAATGAAAATATCTGATTTGTTAAATAAAGAGAAAGAGAAAATTGTCTATGAATATGACTTTGGTGATAGCTGGGAACATGATATTATATTAGAAAAGATACTACCGATAGATAATAATTTAAAGTATCCCATCTGCCTGACTGGAAAAATGAATTGTCCACCAGAAGATTGTGGGGGTGTTTGGGGATACTCTGATATGCTGGAAGTATTAAAGGACCCAGATCATGAAGAATTTGAAAGTTACATAGAATGGCTTGGGGAAGAATTTGACCCGGAATTTTTTGATAAAAACGAGATTAACAAATTGTTGGGACAATAAGATAATAGATGTAATGAACTACACTAAAGGTGTACACTGATGTGTTTGATACTATAAATACAAGGATTCATATTCTCTTGTGATGACCATTAAAAGTATACATCATTAAAAAAAATGTTATGATTTCAAACTGACTCCGGTAGGAGTCAAATATCTGTAGAAATAAATACTCGAAGTTATTTTTTGAATCCGTTAGGATTCACACACCAAAAACATGCGACATCCTCCGGAGTCATGAAATAACATGATACTGATATGCAATTTTCTACAGACATACAACCACGCTGTGGTTGAGAGTAGAAAAACATACAATTTTATTACATAATACAGTGCAGTGCAAATTAAAAGTTTGATTTTATTTCTCGGTATCCGGAAAAAATGTAATTTTATTGAAATTATTGAAAAAATTAGTGTTAAAGAAACATACTGTAATAATACACAAATAGCAGGAAAATATAAATGACAAAAAGATTTTGTTTAATACTTTTAGTCTTTAGTTTATTAATAAAATGTACTAAAGATGAACCAACATACCGCCTTCCGGGTTTTCAAAATCCGGTAATTACCGGATATACAGCTGTTGACGATGCCGGAAATCATCTGTATATAGTTGGCACACCAAATACATTCATAAAACACGGTACCCCTGAGACAATTATAGGTAATAACGATACCGATTTAATTTCAGATTACAACTCTGCTTATAAGTTTTTGGTTTTTCCTAAACCTTGTGCTAATAATATCAACATTATAATATTTTCACCAAACAAATCATCTTTGAAAAAAATTTGGATTGTAAAAGCACGATATTATACAGAAAAAGAAACCTCTAATAATTTAGGATTTCAAAGTTTTAATTCGGGTGGGACTCCTCTCATTCAAACTGAATTTAGAGGAGAAGAAAAAGATATTGATGTTTCAAATTTATCTGATGGATATTACAGAATTTACTTATCAGTTGATGATATGATTTTTTACGATAATTTAGTAGTTGATAAAAATTTTAACTTATGAAAAATAAAACGTTACTTTTAGTATTATTGTTTTTAACCAGTATATGCAATTCCTTTTCACAAGAACAAATAAAAGGTGCAGGGTTAAGTGCATCTATTCAAGAAAGTCAGTACGGAATAATTATTCCAATCCGTTTTAATGATAAATTTGGTTTAGCTCCGGCTTTCACGGTAATGACGGCTCAAAATAATGGTAGTGATTTAGGATTCTCTTTAGCTGTAAGATTTTACAATAAAAAAGAAAACATCTCTCCCTACTTTGGCTTACGTTTTGGCACATTAATCTATATTCCATCTTCAACAAATCAAATCAATAAAGACAATACTATTGATATTCTTGGAGGAATTGCATATGGTGGAGAATATTATTTTTCAGATAAATTCAGTTGTGGCATTGAAGCTCAGGGTAATATAACCAAATCAGATAAAAATTCTGATAGACTCGGAAACCCCGATGGAATCAATTTCAACCTTGGCACAATGTTGTTTTTCTCTATTTATTTTTAAAGATCACCTGAAGCAACCGGTAATACCTGCTGTACACTTCCGGTTCTATCAATAAATATCAATAAAGTAAGGGGAATAATAAAAAAACACCTAACTCTATAAATACATGACTCCGGTAGGAGTCAAATATCTGTAGAAATAAATACTCGAAGTTATTTTTTGAATCCGTTAGGATTCACACAACAAAAACATGCGACATCCTCCGGAGTCGTGAAATAACATGATACTGATATGCAATTTTCTACAGACATACAACCACGCTGTGGTTGAGAGTTGAGAATCATACAATTATATTACATATGTACAGTGCGGTGCAAATTAAAAGTTTAGAAAATTTTTCTCTGTATTCAAAAAACTGAACTTTTATTAAAATCATAGAACATGACAGGAGGTTTTTGAACAGCGTGTTCCGAAAATTTCAGGAGACTGGCGTTCGGACATATAATAACGTCGATATAATTTTTGAGTTCAGAACGCTTAGAAATAGTAAGATTCGATTAAAAATAATGAGTATTATCGGGATAAATCGAATTATTTTTAAGAAGAAGATTGCTGTTTATAAGCGTTTCATTGATTGCTTTGTGTAAAATATTGAAAAATTACGTCGAACTCACGTTATTAGAAAATACAATATCAGCTATGACCTTATATATTTTTAATTAAAAAACGGAGATCATTACAAATTTGTCTTTTTTGTTCGTGTGAAAGAACTTTTTCAATTTTTTCTTCACATTTTTTTTTGTGTTCTGTAATTTTTGAGACTATTTCTTTTCCTTTTGGTGTGAATTTTATTGCTATAGCTCTTCTGTCTGTGGTGTTTGTTTCCCGACATATGTAATTATGATTTACTAAACTATCTATTATTCGACTCATACGTGATTGCGAAACTGACATTGTTTCTTGTAATTTACGTATATTTAAATCAGGCACTGTCAAACTTGCTACTATAAAATGAAATTCTGCCATACTCAATCCCAGATCTTTTTGCAACTGCTCATCATTTTCTATACATTTTTTTTGTAAATCTTGTAATAAATCCTGTATGCTTTCCTTCATTCTACCAGTCAATTATTGTTTTTAATCAAATATACTGGTTTAAATTTTTCTGTGCAAGTTATAAATAAATGCTAATATTATTATATGCTATTGGCATATAATTTGTATGTTTGCATCCACAATTAAAAATTAAAACCTATGAAACGAATTATTACAACTATAGTATTTATCTCCACACTGTCATATTTCTCTATGGCACAATTTATTATTACAGGTGATATTCGCCCCCGTGCTGAACTTCGACATGGATATAAAATACCAGCAACTGACACATCAGTGTCAGCATTTTTTATTTCGCAACGAACGAGACTCTCTGCCAAGTATTCACAAAATGATTTTATATTTAAATTTGGAATTCAAGACATACGTGTATGGGGAGAAGATGATATATATACATCGTCCGGAACGTTCGGCGATACAGAAAGTTTGCAAACTTCAGAAGCCTGGGTGAAATATAAAATGCTCCCCAATCTATCAGCAACTATAGGTAGACAACCATTGCATTACGATTCACAACGAATTTTAAGTACGAGGAATTGGAATCAGCATGGTCTTTTTTATGATGCATTGGTGTTTACATATCATGTCGACTCAACGCGTTTTGATGCCGGGGTTTCTTTTAACAATACTGAAGAGCGGGTGTTTGGTAGAGACTATTTTTCTAATACAAATAAATTTCAGGCCTTGCATTATTTATACGCAAAACATATGTTTTCCCGAGCTTTTGCGTTGAGTACAATTTTTATAACAACGGGATATACCAAACCGCATGAAAACAATAGTTTACACTACATGTTTACCAATGGTCTTGTTGCAAATTATTCGTGTTGCAATAGTCTTTCGATTGATGGTGAAGGATATTATCAATATGGGCATAATAATACCGGAACACGTGTTCGTGCATATTTTATAACCGGAAACATCGCATATACACACAACAAACGTCTGAGGGCACATGTTGGTATTGATTATATGTCAGGACATGATGACTCTCACACAAATGAAGAATATCGTGGAACAGATCATTCTTTCGATCTATTATATGGTGCTCGATATAAATATTTTGGGAATATGAATCAATTTATGTTTGTAGGGAAACCATATGAACGTGCGGGTATGCGTGATGTGTATGCGTCTGCTACTTGGAGTCCTGTTCCAAAACACTCAACACAGGTTGCTGTTCATAAGTTTGCATTCTCTCAAGATTATCCTACATCAGAACATAATAGACATGTGGCATACGAAATAGATGTAATGTATAATTATAAAATTTCTGATATAGCACAATTTAAAGTTGGTGGTGGATATCTACTGCCCGGCAACACCTTACTCGAGGTGAAAAATATTAATGCTGCAGATGAAGGTACATCTTTATTTGCATGGATATCATGTAGCTTAAAACCAACAATTCATCTGGATTCAAAATAAAATAACATCATTACTATCTCTATAAACATATAAAAGTATTAATCAATTAAATAAAAGTGAAATATAAAACAACCGTAAAATAAAATTTACAAAACATTTAAATATCAATAAGTACAAACAATTAAAATTACACGTATGAAAACATTTAATCCATTAATTTTTTTATCATCATTAGGAGCCGGGGGAATTGCGGTGGCACCGTTTGTGTATTTTCAGTACATTACTTCTCATGGGAAAGGGTTAGTAACATTTAGTCAGTTAATGAATGGCACATCAGGTATTGGCGAAACAAGCTTATACTATAGTATGCAAGCAATTATGATAGTATTTGCATTTCTTCATTTTGCATTAACTATTAAGTTATTACGAGATTTTATATCGTGGAAGAAATCAGGAAATTATACATCATATATTACCAATCCGGAAAAAAACACTGGTATATTAGCTATATTTACCAGTTTGGGAATGACATTTAATGTTTTTATTGGTGTTGTACGGTTTTTTATTCCTGCTTTATCACAAAATTTCCAAAGCCTAATGCTACCGGCTCTACTCGTATGGAGTATATTATGGCTTGCACTTATGTTTACAGAAATTAAACTCCTAAAACATAGTTTTCACGGAGATTTTGACATTTCAAATATTAGTTTTGGATGGTTATTGCATCCATTTGCGTTAGGTATGGTTACAGTAGCAGGATCAGGAATAGCAGCTATGGCACACAATCCTGATATTGCGAACACAGCAGCTTTTATGTCTATTATTTCGGGTAGTATGGGTATGTTTTTATTAGGAGTGAAACTCATTTCAATTTTCAAAAGTCATTTTGCCATGAAAGGCATGCCTGAACGACAATTTTTGCCGAGCTTTTTAATTGTAATTCCTATTACAACGATTTATGCAATATCGTTTTTTCGTATCGGACATTACATCCAACATCAATTTAATGTAGAATTACCAATCTACTCAATTATTTCTATTGTAATACCTTTTGCATTTCAAACCTGGTATTTTGTGTTTGGGTTGGCAATGTTAAAAGATTACTTTAAAAAAGATTTTTTCAGAAAAGAATATTATGTAACTCTTTGGGCGTTTATATGTCCATTTGTTGGCTATTCAGTATTAGGTAGTTTTTTCTATAAATTATTTATGCCAAACATACTAATGCATACAGTTATTTTTGCTTCACTGATTGTTGCTATTGTATTTTTTGTTTTTGTAGGTATACGATACATTAAATATGAACATCTACAACATAAAGTTGCGACAAACAAAAAGTAAGATTTATTAATTATTCATTTCACGAAACACCTCATGTTCGATATATTTAAACATGAGGTGTTTTTATGTTAATACTTCATATCCTGTTTCAGTCACAACCAAAGTATGTTCCCATTGTGCAGAAAGTTTACGATCTTTCGTTAATACCGTCCATCCATCATTTCGAAAGTCACATGTGTGTGAACCTTCATTTATCATAGGTTCTATTGTAAAAACCATATTTGGAACCATAAGCACACCTTTACGACGTGGTTGTGCATAATGAACAACTTCGGGTTCCTCATGAAATTCTTTACCTATTCCATGACCACATAAATCACGTACCACACTATATCCATATTTTTGTGCATACGGTTCTATCGCATCACCGATATTGTTGAGACGAGTATACGGTTTTACTTGTTCCAAACCAACATACAAACAATCTTTTGCAACGGTTATCAATTTGTGAGCTTCGTCAGAAATATCACCGATGGTATACATTCTACTGCTGTCTCCGTGATATCCGTTTAGAATAGAAGTAATATCAATATTTATAATATCTCCATTCTGTAAAATATGATTTTCATTAGGAATTCCATGACACACACATTCGTTAACCGATGTACAACATGCCTTAGGAAACCCATTATAATTGAGCGGAGCCGGAATTGCACCATGATCATACGTATATTCCCGAACCAATGTATCAATTTTTTCTGTAGACATACCCTCTTTTACTTCGGTTTCGAGCATATCAAGAACACCTCGTGTAACAGTTCCTGCAGCACGTATTCCTTCAATATCCTGTACAGATTTCAAAAGTTTTGTTGGTAGAATGTTGAATCCTTGTTTGCGATATGTTTCGGTTTCCATGTCAAAACGTTTATGACATTTTTTATATTTTTTTCCGCTCCCACACCAACACGGATCATTGGGTAATATTTTGTTGCTCATATGTTTAAAAAATCTAATAATACTGAATTTTTACTGTTTCTTTGGCTTGAAAAGCCATAAAATAATACATGTAAGAATATATAAACCTATTATTAAAGAAATAGCCTGAAATTGCAAAAACACAAATGCAATAATCGAAAAAACACCAAAAAGTATTTGTAACGGATATTGAGAAAATGAAAGAGATGATATTTTGAGAGAAAACATAGGTATATTAGATATCATTAAACCAGACATGAGAACAACAGCCCCAATAATAAACCATGGACCAAATACCAACGTGTCATGAAAAACTAATCCAGCAAAAAACAATGCACTTGCCGGAGTCGCTAATCCGGAAAACGAAGAAGTTTGACTCTCGTCAATATTAAATTTTGCCAACCGTATAGCAGAAAATGCAGTAATCATTAAAGGAAGTATAATAAAAACAATATATGGTGAATGCAAATCAGATATATCTGATAGAGCATTACCAAAAATTATATGTTGTAAAACTGCAATTACAATAGCACTCGGAGCAAAACCAAAAGTTATTAAATCTGCTAATGAATCTAATTCTTTACCCATAGGTGAATACGCATTAAGTATGCGAGCAGCAAAACCATCTGAATAATCAAAGAATGCACCTAAAAAAATGAGGTAAGCAGCATATTCAAGCGGCACAAAATTGGAACAAGCTACCAAAACAGCTAGAGAACCACACAATAAATTACAAATTGTTAATATATTGGGAATGTTATTTTTAATCATTATAAAAAAATAATTTATATATAAATGTATACAAATGTAAAAAAAATATAACTATATGTATTTCATTTGTAGAATATATAAATAAAAATGTGTATTTTCGAGTATAATTTTTAAATGATTATATGAGTGAACAGATAAATATTGAGTATATAGAAAATAATGGAATTCGTATTGGTATTGCACCGGAAATAGGGGGAACAATCGTATCATTACATATGAATGATTCAAAAAACATATTATGTGCTAATGAAGAATTAGTACATTCAACATTCCGACCCGAAATTTCTCCTGAAGCAGACTTTTATCCATATAATGGACATACGATATGGTTGGGGCCACAATCTGCATGGTGGACGCAACAAAGCGAAAACACAGAACGAAAAAATGAAGCTGCTCCGTGGCCACCGGACCCATATATAGTATATGGACCATATGATATAATTCAAAAACAAAAGCATACAATTACCGTACGTAGTAATATAAGTCCGGTATGGGGAGTACAAGTAGAAAAAAGCATCGCAATAAATACAGATGGTTCAGTATTTTTGTCTGCAATTGTGCAATCGGTAGCAGAACATCCTATTGCATGGGATATTTGGTTTAATACACGCATGCATGGTTTTGATAAAGTATATGTTCCGGTAGAAAACCATGATTTTAAAGTTGAACATGTATATAATGAGCAATCAACTGAAATGCCATACGAATATGCAAAACAACATTTTTTCACCTACACCCCTCAAGCACCCCCGGAACATAAAAATGAACGTGGCTCTAAAGCTTATATATACCCGGCCACACCAGACATTTATGCCTTTTCTCAAAATCATCTACTACATATTTCATTTGAAAAATATGCAAAAGATGTTATTCATCCCGAACAAGGACATGTAGAAATATTTAATAGAACTGCACATAATCCGGCAGAAGGCTTGCTTGAACTAGAATATCATGCACCATACACAAAGCTAATGCCCGGAGAATCTATGCAATCCTGGGAAGTATGGAATATTGCAAGCTATAACGGTGAACACAATAAAGATAAACATATACAATTTTTAGACACATATATTAAATAATTACACATCCATGAAGAGGAAAATTGGAATTTTAACAGCCGGTGGTGATTGTCCCGGCCTCAATGCAGCAATTAGAGGAGTTGCAAAAACTGCTATTTTGGAGTATAATATGGAAGTGTATGGCATAAAAGGCGGCTTTAAAGGCTTAATTGATGCAGAATATATGCTTTTACCCGAAGAAAAAGTATCGGGAATTTTAACTCTCGGTGGAACAATTTTAGGAACATCTCGCGAAAAACCATTTAAAAAAGCACACCCCTTTGATGATGATCCTGAGTTCAAAATCAAACGTATACATGATACAATTAAAGCACTCGATTTGGACTGTGTAGTATGCATTGGTGGTAACGGAACTATGAAGAATGCATATAAATTATCACAAGCCGGCATCCCTGTTATAGGTGTTCCAAAAACAATTGATAATGATGTGTGGGGTACCGATGCAACATTTGGTTTTGATTCTGCTCTTGAAATTTGCACAGACGCTATCGATAGATTGCACACAACAGCAAATTCGCATAACCGCATTATGGTAATAGAAGTAATGGGACATGATGCGGGATGGATTGCATTACAATCTGGTTTAGCTGGCGGCGGTGATGTAATTTTAATTCCTGAAATAGAATATGATATACATGTAGTTTCAAAATATTTATTGAAACGGCACGCTGATGGCAAACCAGTTTCTATTGTTGTAGTTGCAGAAGGAATAAAAAGTGGAAAAAAACGCTCTCCCGGTCCTTATATAGCAAAAAAAATTAAAGATTTAACAGGTTTAGAAACACGAGAAACTGTATTGGGATATATACAACGTGGGGGCACCCCTACCGCAACCGATAGAATTCTGGCAACACGCTACGGAAGGTATGCAGCAGAATTAATAGCTCAAAAAAAATATGATGAAATGGTTACGCTTAATAATAATATAATTGGCTCTATACCTCTATCGGAAACCGCAGGTAAAGTAAACCTTGTGGGTGAAAATTGCCGTTTAGTTAAAACCGCTCGATCATTAGGTGTTTGCTTTGGCAATTCAGGTTTATAATGTTTGAATGCAAAAACATATTTTTTTATGTTGCATTTAGTGAAAGAATAGTGCATAAATAAGAATATAATTTTAATTTTGTGCGTGAATAATAAAAATATATGAGTAAAGAAATATCAAAAGACTTAGTTAAGGTTATAGTTGAAGGAATTCAACACAAAAAAGGAAAAGAGATTGTCTCTGTTGATTTAACGAACATTGATAATGCAGAAGTTTCCGGATTTGTAATTTGTGAAGGTGATTCATCGACTCATGTAACATCAATAGCAGATTCCGTTGCTGCATATGTAAAAAAAAGTAAATTAACCTCAGTTTACGGAAAAGACGGATACGATAATGCGGAATGGATTGTGGTGGATTGTGGTTCACTGTTTGTTCATGTATTTCAACCGCATGTACGGAAATATTATAATATTGAGGAATTATGGGCAGATTGTCCGGTAGAAAAAATTAACGACTAATATGGCGCAAGAATCTAATAATCAAAAAAAGGGTGAAAACAATGGTGACCCCAAAAAACCAAATTTCCCGAATATGAATAATCCCAAAGGTGGATTTAATATAATGTGGGTATATGCAATTTTAATTATTTCATTTATCCTTATCAATTTCATGGATCTGGGAAGTGGTGCTGAAAAAATTACTGATAAAGAATTTTTCAACAAACTTAAATCAAATGAAATTGAACGTATTGTTGTAGTTAATAAAGAATTTGTTGAAGTATTCTCTAAATCAAATCCTTCTAAAGGACCTGGTTTTGGCACACCGGATTATGAATTCTCTATTGCTTCTGTTGACGTATTTTTGGAAAAAGTATACGAAATTCAAGAACAGCAAAATCCTGAAAATAAAATTAGTGTGAGTTCGGAAACGCGCCACAACTATATGATGGATATTTTAGGATGGATATTACCGTTTGTCTTGATAATTGCAATTTGGATGTTTTTCATGAAACGCATGAGTGGTGGCGGTGCCCCAGGTGGCGGCGGCGGTGGTGCTGGCAACTTATTTAATATTGGTAAGTCAAAAGCAAAAATGTTTGATAGTGCTGAAGATAAGGTAAAAACAAATTTTAAAGATGTTGCCGGTTTAGATGAAGCAAAAGTTGAAATACGCGAAATAGTTGACTTTTTGAAAAGTCCGGAAAAATATACGCAATTAGGGGGTAAAATTCCAAAAGGTGCGTTGCTGGTAGGACCTCCGGGAACCGGTAAAACTCTCCTGGCTAAAGCTGTTGCTGGAGAAGCACAAGTACCGTTTTTCTCTATGTCGGGTTCTGATTTTGTGGAAATGTTTGTGGGTGTTGGTGCAGCTCGGGTTCGTGATTTATTTAAAGAAGCAAAAGCTAAAGCACCGTGCATTGTGTTTATTGACGAAATTGATGCTATTGGGCGTGCACGGGGTAAAAATCCTAATATGGGTGCTAATGACGAACGTGAAAATACCTTAAATCAGTTATTAACGGAAATGGATGGTTTTGAAACCGATAAAGGGGTAATTATTCTTGGTGCAACCAACCGTGCTGATATGCTTGATAAAGCTCTTATGCGTGCAGGGAGATTTGACAGACAAATTCAAGTGGAATTACCTGATTTAAACGAACGAAAAGATATATTTAAGGTACACTTAACGCCAATTAAAGTGTCGGAACATCTTGACGTTTCTTTCTTGGCAAAACAAACGCCGGGCTTTTCGGGTGCCGATATTGCAAATGTGTGTAATGAAGCTGCTCTTATAGCTGCTCGTCGTGATAAAAAACAAGTGGAAAAACAAGATTTCCTCGATGCGGTTGACCGTATTATTGGTGGACTTGAAAAACGTAATAAAATTATTACGCCAGAAGAGAAAAAAACTATAGCGTTTCACGAGGCTGGTCATGCCACATTGAGTTGGTTGCTTGAATATGCTCACCCATTGGTAAAAGTTACGATTGTTCCACGTGGTAAAGCTTTAGGTGCGGCTTGGTATTTGCCTGAAGAACGGCAAATTACAACTAAGGAACAAATTATTGATGAAATTTGTGCAACTCTTGGTGGTCGAATTTCGGAAGAAATTAATTTCGGAAAAATTTCTACCGGTGCTCTTAATGATCTCGAAAAAGTGACACGCCAAGCATATGCAATGGTAACATATTTTGGTATGAGCGAAAAAATTGGTAATATCAGTTATTATGATTCAACCGGACAGTCTGAATATTCGTTTAATAAGCCATATAGTGAACGCACATCAGAAACTATTGATGAGGAAGCTAAACGTATTATTGATATTGCTTATGAAAAAGCAACCAAAGTATTGCAAGATAATAAAGACGGACTTACTAAATTAGCTGAATTATTACTCGAAAAAGAAGTGATTTTTGGTGATGATTTAGAAAAGATATTTGGCAAACGAAAATATTCGACTTTGCCACAAGATGAGAAAAAAGCGGAAACAAAACAGGAAATACCAAGCGATGAATAGTGTGAGTAGCGATAGTGCACGAAACAGTATCTTAACAAAATTGCGTCATACTCCAGCACGACACGAGGGAAAACAATATTCTCCTGTGTCTTCTGTTGATGATTATTTTGTACAGGTTTCGTCTGGCAAACTAATAACTACATTTTCTGAAAATTTAATACAATTATCTGGTGAGTGTATTATGTGCGATTCGGAAAAAGAAGCGTTTGAAGCTCTTTCGGGAATTGTTTCTTCGCATACTGTTTATGTTGCACAACCCTATGTGCAGCAGTTATGTGAAAGATATTCACAATCATATGATTTGCAAGAGGCATGTGCTGAAAACTGTGTGTATTCACTTACTACATGTGATGCCTTGGCTGCACGTACGGCAAGCGTGATTTTTTCGAGTAATACTATACAAAGTCGTACACTTATATCAGCTCCAGAAGTACATATAGTAATTGCTTATGAAAAGCAATTAGTTCCTGATTTACCTCAAGCTTTACAAAATATTCCGGCACGTGATTCCAGTCAGCTTACTGTCGTTACCGGACCGAGCAGAACTGCTGATATTGAAAAAACATTAGTACTGGGTGCACATGGTCCGAAACGTCTATGTGTTATCATTATAAAAGATGATGCATAATAAATTTATTATATAAAAATTCATTGTACATGAAAAATTTTTTACAACGATTAATTACCGGAATATTATATGTTTTGGTTATAGTTGTGTCGTTATTTGTACATGAGTATATTTTTGGACTCATTTTTATGCTCATAATGCTTGCATGCTTATATGAATTTTACCGATTAGTTGGTGTTTCTCGTTCTGTTACCCCATATAAATATGCAGGTCTTGGTGTAGCAACAGTATTTTTCATGCTATCGTTTTTGCAAGCATTTACAGTTTTTTCTTTTTCAATTTTGCCTTTTTATATTATAGGTATATTATTTTTGTTTGTATACGAACTCTTTCAAAAAAGAGGTAATAATATACACAATCTCGCGTACACATTGTTTGGGATAATATATGTTGCTATGCCGTTTTTGTTATTGCCCTATATGGCAACATATGCAGGCAGTTTTGATGCTTCTGCAGTAGTGATTATGTGCATGTTTGTATTCATTTGGTCGCACGATACATTTTCGTATATCTGGGGGAATTTATTAGGCAAACACCAATTATACCCTGCTGTCTCTCCTAAAAAATCTATTGAGGGATTCGTTGGTGGTTTTATTTCTACTTTGGCTCTGGCATTCGTTGCAGGACACTTGTTCCCTCATTACATGTCACTTTATGAATGGATTGGCGGAGCCTGCATTATAGTTTTTTCTGCTACAGTGGGAGATTTGTTGGAATCATCTCTTAAACGTGCTGTTGCAATTAAAGATTCCGGATCGGTACTTCCGGGACATGGAGGCTTTTTAGATAGGTTTGATAGTGTCATTTTTACCTTACCTGCATTTTTTGCATATTTGTATATATTATAGCTTTGTTTTAATTAAGTAATGTTATGAAAATTCATAAAGAAGGACGAAAAACTATTTATATAGTATTTGTATTATTATTTATCTTATTTCTACCCGTTTATTTCGTAATAAATGTAGTTCTTATTACAATTTTAACGGCAATTTTTCTTGGGGTATTTTTCCTTTTTATAGTTGGTTTTTTTCGGCATCCATTTCGTGTTTCGGAGGTTAATGATGCCATAATTTTATGTCCGGCCGACGGAAAAATCGTGGCAATAGAAGAAGTTTTTGAATCTGAATTTTTACAGACACAATGTCGTCAAATTTCAATTTTCATGTCTCCTTTAAACGTTCATGTAAACACATATCCGGTAAGTGGGAAAGTATTATATAGTGAACATCATGACGGAATAAAATTACCTGCGTTTAACCCCAAATCATCTGAAGTTAATGAGCGTACTACTATTGCAGTTGAAACTATACACAACAATGTTATAGTTTTCAGACAAATT
Organism: Bacteroidales bacterium; assembly: GCA_046482735.1. Taxonomy (GTDB): domain Bacteria; phylum Bacteroidota; class Bacteroidia; order Bacteroidales; family UBA1715; genus JAQICB01. The sequence continues at coordinate 14,933 of JAWOEL010000044.1, forward strand.
GCCGGTGCAGTAGCTCGTCGAATTGTAAATTATGCAAAAAAAGATGATATTGCCGTACAGGGTCAGGAATTTGGTTTTATTAAATTTGGTTCTCGTGTAGATGTTTTTATCCCTCTTGACATGAAAGTGCAAGTAGAATTAAATCAACGTGTTCGTTTTAGTGAAACAATTTTGGCACGTTTTTAAATGATAAAATGTTATGGCAATTACTGTTTCTTTAATTGAATATGCTAATACTATTCCCTTTGAATTCGGGATACAAAACAATTCATTTTTACGCGAACATTCTTCATTTGTATCACATTATCCGGCAGAAGCAGCTCAACACATGAAAGACGGAATGGTTGATGTTTCAATTATGCCTGTAGCAGCAATACCGGAAGTTCCCGGAGCTCAGATTATCTCCCCGTTTTGTATTGCAGCAAAAGGCAGTGTCGATTCTGTATTATTATGTAGCCACAAACCTTTATCGCAAATTTCTTCTATTTTACTTGATTATCAATCACGTACCTCAAATTTGCTGGTGCAGATTTTAGCATATAAATTATGGGATATTCGCCCTCGGTTTATTTCGGGAAAATACTCTACTTTTTTACAAGAACAAGAACATGATGCACGGGTAATTATTGGCGACAGGGCTCTTGACGCATTAGAAAATAAATCATATCCATATATGTATGATTTAGCTCAGGCGTGGTATGATTTATATGCTTTGCCATTTGTGTTTGCATGTTGGGTCTCAAACACAAGATTACCAGACTCATATCTTTCTGAATTTAACAATTCTCTTCAACACGGAATTACTCATATTGATGAAGCTATTACCACTACAAATAAAGCATATTCGTTTGATTTATATAATTATTTACATTGTAAAATTATGTATACCTTATCATATTCTGTGCAAGACATACTCGATATATTTTACGCAGACGCCCGTAATCTCCCGCACATAGTAGTGTAATGTAGTATATATTTCGCACAAGCCTCAATTGTTAATAAAAGGCTCATAACTCATTTTGCAAATTATTTTTAAACTTATAGGAAGACTGTATGTTTGTATAAACAATACTGGTTACATGGAACTTGAACTTGTAATACAACATTTACTCTACACACAAAACTTTATTACAATACCTGAACTGGGTAGTTTGGTTACCCAATACCAATCTGCGAGAATTGTAAAATCTGACCATGTAAAATTTGTTCCTCCAAGTACACACATAGCATTTAATGCTCAACTACGAGAGTCCGAGTACGACTTAACATATTATTTAACAAAAAATTACGGGCTAACACCTGAACAATCACAACAAGAAGTAAGTCAGTTTGTAAATCAAACAAAAGAATTATTAAAACAGGACAAAACCATATCGATTTGTGGAGTTGGCAATTTATATGTAGATACAGATAATAACCTTCAATTTAAACAATCATCAGAGGCTACGGCATCTATAGATTCGTTTGGGTTAACAAATTTTCATGTACATGCTATACCTCGGGAAGATGCTTTTGAAAAAGCTGTGCGTTCGAGTATTCAAAAAGAATCTGTTAAAAAAAAAGTATTTAAAGCATTATTTTTAGCAATACCAATTATTTTTGCATTAATTCTCATTCCAAACATTTTACATATTCCCCAATCTGCCAGTGTTGTAAATTTGTTCCGGTCAACCCAAATTGAACTTGAAAAGTCTTCGCCCCATAAACCACTACCCGATATGGCATCAGCACATTTTAATGATCCTGAGCCTTCTAATCAGGCGTATGACACTCCTTTATCTGACTCGAAGCCTGCTGAACACGAACCAATATCTGCTAAACAAGACATTATAAGTGATTCCATACAACCGGATGAAAACAATTCTCATGAATCTGACATTACTGATTCTGTAACGAATGATTCATTTCAAGATAAGGTTGAAGAAAATCCTCAATTTTACGTTATTGTCGGTAGTTTTTCTTCTCACAAAAATGCTCAAAAATATGTTACACAACTGCAAAATCAGGCTTATGATGCCGGAATTGTAGAACGAGATAACAAAATACGAGTTTATATATCACAATATAACACAAAAGATATTGCACTAGATAATTTAAAATCTGTTCGTTCTCTCTCTGAATTTTCTGGTGCATGGCTCTATGCTGATGTATAAGCTCATGGCTTATTTACCTCTTTATACATTTGCAATGCTCGTTCTCTGGCGAATGTGTGCTCAACAACAGGGGCAGGATAGTAAGGCGTGTTATACTCAGGCACCCACGTTGATATGTATATAAATTCTGTATCGAATTTTTTTTGCTGTATAACAGGATTAAAAATTCTAAAATACGGAACCGCATCACAACCGGTAGATGCAGCCCACTGCCAATTACCATTGTTTGAAGCAAGTTCATAATCAAGTAATTTTTCTGCAAAATACGCTTCTCCCCACCGCCAGTCTATACACAAATGCTTGCATAAAAATGAGGCTGTTATCATTCGCACGCGATTATGCATCCATCCGGTTTTGTTTAATTGTCGCATACCGGCATCTACTATCGGATATCCTGTTTCGCCCTTGCACCAGAGTTCAAATTCTTTTTCGTTGTTACGCCAATTCAAAAAGTTGTATTTTTCTTTAAAACAGGAATGTGTAACTTTTGGAAATGAGTCTAATATACTCATATAAAATTCTCGCCATATTAGCTCTCCTAACCACACTAAACTGTGCTTGTATGCATATTGCACTGCTTCGCGTATACTTATAGTGCCAAACCGAAGATGAAATCCAATAGTACTTGTTCCCTCAATACTGGGAAAGTCACGGTTTTTGTGGTACGTATTTATTATTTTTTTCGGGAGTGTATATGGTGTATAATTTATATCCGATGTGGTAAATCCTAGCTCAGACAATGTGGGGTATGGTAATGTATCTATATGTTTAAAATTATGCTGCAACTTTTCTATGTTAAAACTCTGAATATTAATTTTCTCAAATTCTTTCATCCATGTGCGTGCATAGGGCGAATAGACGGTATATGGTGTGTCGTTTTGTGTGCGAATGGAATCTGATTCAAAAATTACGTGGTCGGTGTAGCTTTTAAAATCGATGTTATTTTCTTTGCATAATTGTTCTACGAGAGTGTCGCGTTCTTTTGCATATGGTTCGTAGTCTTTATTTGTATACACAGATTCAACATTGTATTCTTTAAAAAGTTTGGCAAACACATCTTCTGGTGTGCCGTGCTTTACTATAATTGATGAATTGTATTCTTTTAGTTTATGATGCATTAATTGTATGATTTGATGCAGCACATCGACACGTCTGTCTTTTGGTTGAGGAAGTTTGCTTAAAATATTTGTGTCAAATATAAAAAGTGGCAACACGTTTTTTTTTGAAGATAATGCATGAAAAAGCCCCACATTATCCGATAAACGAAGGTCACGACGAAACCAAAAAAGTGTAATTGTTCGTGTCATATTTTAAATATAAATTGCGATTTTCAAATTGATTATAAATATATTTGTAAAAAAAAATAATGCACAAAACTCTATTTTTCTTAATATTCCTGTTTTTGTCAGTTCATATATACGCTCAAAAACATAAGCAAGATACAACAAATAATATAAAACTCAACACATCTGTATCTGCAGGTTATATTATAGGTGCACAAGTATATAATGATAATTTTTTATATAATCCCGGTTGGATGTATTCAATAGAAACATATATTCCATTTTCATCAGATTTAAACGTTGGTGGTGGAATCAGTTTTTTGCAATTACAAAATGAACGATTTATACCTGTATATATAGACCTAATAAGCTACAGAGATAAAAAGAAAACATCACATTATATTCATGCACGATGCGGATACAGCTACGGATGGAATACATCTATAGCCCCAATGGATGATTACACATTTAATGGCGGCACATTTTTAAGTATAGGAACAGGAAAAAAAATACATATAAACAAGTCATTTTCTATGATGATTGAATGGGCATATATGCATCAATTTGCAAAAATGACATATACTATATATTCTTCACAAACTTATAATGAAGTACTGAACTATGATATGTTCAATGTGTCTCTTTCATTAATAATGCATTAAATAAAGGAATTAAACCATGATACACGATTGGCAAGAACCTATATAATAACTATTATGAATCGCAATATAATGAAAACACAAAATTACAAATCATAGCACACTTTGGTTCTACAAATAAAAGTCAAGTAAAATAACTATATGAAACAATTAGTAACAATTTTTTTTCTTTGTGTTACGTATGTATTACATGCTCAGGATGTAATTATAAATGAGGTAATGTACTCTAATACATCAACGATAACAGATGCATTTACCGACAACCCGGATTGGATAGAGTTATATAACCCTAATGACACAGCAATTAATATTAAAAATTGGCAAATTACAGATAACACCGAAAAAAAAACATACTGGATATTTCCCGAATGTACAATAGATCCACATTCGTATTTACTCGTTTTTGCTTCCGGAAGAGATACAGTAATATCTTCAGAAATCCATACAGATTTTAAACTTGCTCAAATGGAAGAAGGAGTATATTTGTTTGATTCGCACAAAAACAGTATTGATTCGGTACCTGTCCAATGTGTGCCACGCGATTATTCTTTAGGTTACACACAAGATGGCAAGGGCGAAAAACACATACTTTCCCCTTCACCAAATACTTCGAATAACAACTCCGATATTATTGATATAGGTACATTTAAAACATCAGATATATCAGTTTCTCATACATCCGGCATATATGACTCAGCATTTACAATACAAATAAATTCTTCGGAATCAGAATCTAAAATATATTATACATTAGATGGCAATGAACCTGATGAAGATGATATGAAATATACCGAACCAATTTCAATATCAAACAGAATACATGAGTCAGCTGAATATGCAGATATTGAAACCTCATCTATGTGGCAGAAACCACGTGGTGAAGTGTATAAAGGCACAGTATTACGAGCAGTTGCCTACAATTCCGGTTGCATTTCCAGTAAAGTAATTAACAGAACGTTTTTTGTAGATTCACTATTTAGCAATCGCTATACAGTACCTGTGGTATCACTTATTACAGACAAAGATAATTTATTTGACACACACGAAGGAATTTACGTTAAAGGAGAAGATGACAATTATTCTCAACGCGGTGGTGATTGGGAACGAGAAGCTTTTTGTGAAATGTTTGATACCACCAATCAATTAGTTTTACATCAAAATATAGGTATACGAATACATGGCGGCGCTTCCCGAGCGGCCCCTCAAAAAAGTATCCGTTTATATGCACGAAAAAAATACGGTATACCCTATTTTTCCTATCCTTTTTTTTCACAAAAACCCGATTTACAACGTTTTTCAAATATCATCTTACGCTCTGCACGAGACTGGTCATATGTATTATTTAAAGACGAACTATGTCAATCATTAGTAGCTGATATGAATATAGATAATATGGCTACCGAACCCGCTGTTGTATTTATAAATGGTGAATATTGGGGCATACATAGTTTCCATGAACGACAAGATGAGCATTATATACGCAATCATTATTATCCACATGAAGATGAATTTGAAATAATAGCCTATGAAGCTTCAAAAGGAATAGAAACTGATGCCGGATCAGGATTACATTATACACATCTTATTAATTTTATTGAAAGTCATAATATACAAGATGAAAACACTTATAATGAATTATGTAAAATGATAGATATCCCAAATCTTATTGATTTCTTTATAGCTCAATTATATTTTGCAAATTCAGATTTTCCCAAAAAAAATCTTAAAATGTGGTATACTCCAGATGTTGATACAGCAAAATGGAGATATTTCTTTTTTGATTGTGATGGTTGCATGATTCGATCTCAATATAATCATATTGATAATTATAACAATACCTGGGGTATCTTACAAGAATTTCCCCCTTTCTCACAATACATTCTTCGTCAATTATTTCAAAACAGAGATTTCAGAGATTTGTTTTCAGCAACATTATATTATCACCTTTCATACACATTTTCTCCGGAACGTGTTATTGAAAAAATTGAAGAGTACAAAAAAATCTATAAACCTCTTATAGCTGAACACACATTACGATGGCGTTTGCCTGAAGATATTACAAAATGGGAACATAACGTAAGTATGCTTTCCAAATTTGCTTTACAACGGCATGCTGTACTTATAGAAGAATTACAAGACAATTTCGGTTTACCCTTTGTATTATATCCTAATCCGGTACAGAAACAGGGAATCTGTCGGGTACGTTTTCCTGATAATTATACTCGTTTTGCTCCCGCAAATATTGGCATATCTATACGTGCAACAGATGGCTCACAAGTGTATTCAAATAGTATTCCCGTAGCTGCTTTATCATCATATACAATTCCGATAGATTTTAACTCCGGTGTATATATAGTAACGTGGGACTATTTTAATTTTCAATTCACCTCAAAATTAATTGTTCATTAATGAAAAAAATCATACAATACATATTACCTGTTGCATGTATTTTGCTGTTTGCTCCACAAATATACTCTCAGGAGTATAATTTTTCAGTAAAAAAAAGCATGTCTGCCAGCAAAAAAATTGAATTAACATTTGAACCACGAGTATATATGTATATGTGGCCACATATATCAATTTCAAAAATGAGACTGTATGTTGAAGGAGAATATGAAATTTTTTCTGATATTGATTATGAACTTGGTTTTCGATTTTCTCTTAGAAATGATACAGATACAGAACTTTTTGTATATGAAGATGACTCCCGAATACGATTATATAATAGTATAAGTTTTGAGATATATGATTCCAAAATAATTGAATTATCATATAGATTCAGACATCAGATAACGAAAGATTCCGATGAATTTGAATACGAAGAACGTAATAAAATAAAATTTGAACATACAGATTATGAAGATGTAAAACCATATATATCTATAGAATCTTACACTACAAATTTTTTTCGCACATTTGAAAAAGCAAAGATAAGTTTAGGTGTGGAGCATGATTTTTTACAGAAATTTGAATTAGAGGAATATATGAATATATCAGTATATGTTATCAACGAATTACCTCGAATTTATTATGAATTAGGCATTTGCCTAAAATTAGATTAGGCATTACTGCATGTGCAGTGTTTAAAAAAAAGTTAAAAAAAATATGTAATATTGTAAAAATATTAAAAGAAATAGTATTTTTTTGCGAGCTATATATGGTTATAATGTGATACAATAATATGAATACAGAAGACGAACAACACGATGAAATTCACGATTCGGAAGTACAAAATATAAAATATATTTCCGGTCATTTTCAAGATTGGTTTCTTGATTATGCTTCATATGTAATTATGGAGCGTGCTGTTCCGTATATAAATGACGGATTAAAGCCCGTACAGCGTCGTATTTTACATTCTATGAAACGCATGGATGACGGTCGCTTTAGCAAAGTAGCCAATATAATAGGACATACTATGCAGTTTCACCCA
>JAWOEL010000055.1:0-4249 GCA_046482735.1 Bacteroidales bacterium
TATTCAACGATTTGACGGATATGAGTTTAAGGAATTTCCTATAGAATGTTCCCGAAAAAAAATACCGGATGAATTTGAGGTTCATACCTTGTTTCTTACTCCGGATTCGGTTCTTCTGGTTGGCACATCGCTGGGCTTATTGGAATTTAATGAATTTGATCAAACATTTGTGTACATACCGTTTCCTGACGAGCACGATGAATACCGAGTGACGGATATTGTGGAAGTAAATGACAGTACGTTCTTTTTAAACAGTCATTCACGAAAAGGTGTGTTTGTATATAAACGAAATCAAAAAATTGTGGAGCATGCTCAATCTGCTCATGATTCATTAATGAAAAGCCCGCATGTTCGTCTGCTTCTTGAGGGACCGGACTCAACATACTTTTTTCATATCGGATATGATCTCTATCAATATACTATAGCGGATGATAGTTTTACAAAGTGTAATCTCGGTGAAATTCCTCCCAATTCTTATTTTCATTACGGATTAACTGATAAAAATGATGTTTTTTGGATATTGTCGGCTACCGGCGTGTATTATTTGTCTCCGGGAGGTAGTGTAAAACGGCTGACTGAACTTGATACGTTGTGTCCCTTGCACAAACAAATTGGTACGAGTATTATTCCGGCTTCGGACACGTCTTTGTATATTGGTCTTAATTGGTGGGGAGTTGTTGAGGTCTCAATTTTTACTAAAAAAGTAGTGTCTGTTTTGCGAAAAACAGAAATTTCTCTGCCGGAACTGTCATCGAACCAAATATATTCTTTGTATAAAGCTTCGGATAATAGTGTGTGGTGGTGTAGCGATGGTGCGTATCGGATTGCACAGGATACGAGTGCTGTTTCGTTTCTGAAATCGGGAACACTGCCCGAAACAGAAAATTATGCGGTTCTTGATATATTGGAAGATTCCCGCGGACGAATTTGGGTTGGTACCGATGGCGGCGGTTTACATAGATATTTTATAGAGGAACACAAAACGGTGCCGGTGCATTCTCTTGGAACTATGAATATGCCTTCGGCGAAAGTGATAATGACTGTGCATGAAGATTCTCGTGCTGATGAATTGTGGCTTGGCACGTATGGCGATGGTGTTTTTCGGTATAATTGTAATACGAATAATACAACACAATATGTGTATTCACAACACAATACGAATGGCATTATGAGTAATCGTATATGGGATATTGAATCCGATAATGCGGGAAATATTCTTATTAGCTCTTTGTGTAAATCGGTTTCTGTGTTTAATCCCCGAAAAAAAAGCTGGAAAACGCTCTCTGCCGAAAATGGCGTATTGCGGGATAATTGTGTGACGGCTTTTGTGAAAGATTCGTCGGGAACTGTCTGGTTTGCCTATACCGAAGCGGGAATTGATGTGTATGATGAAAAAAAGTATGCAATGAAACATCATGTTTCCCCCACAAAAGACCGGGTGTTGAATATGTTTTTTGACCAAAATCGGATTTTTCTTGCCTGTATGTCCGGAATGAAAATATATGATACGAGTGCCCAAAAATTTATTTCTCATCCTGTACAAAAAACCTTCGAAAAGGTTAAAATATATGATATCTATAAAGATTCGTATTCGCGATACTGGATTGCGTCGGAAAAAGGCTTGTATTATTTTCGTGATAATGACAGCACGCCGACACTCTCCGAACATGATGTGAATTTTAAAAATAATGTTGCACGACGTATTATCGAAACACGAGACGGATATCTGCTTATCGGGGGAATAAACGGTTTGCTTTCTGTTCCGGTACAACATGCAGAAAACCGTTTGCGTGCCGATTTTTCTATTCATATAACAGATATGACATTATTTGGGAAAACCATGTCGGTTACAAACGAACAAGATGAAAAGCTGGTAATCGATGAACTTAACGGCATTACATTACCATACAATAAAAATTATATTAGTTTATTTTTTTCAACACTCAATTTGTCTCTCGTGCAAGATGTTGTGTATTCCGTTAAGGTAGATAATTATTATCCGGAATGGCAACAACTCGACGACGGGGAAAATGCTATTGATTTGCCCAATCTGCAACCCGGAACATATACTGTGCACATACGGGCTTCGCTTCGGGGAAATAAAGATGTGTACGAAATGCGAACATTTACGCTTAAAATTACCCCTCCTTTTTGGAAAACCGCCTGGTTTATTATGCTGGTTATTGCTCTTATAAGTCTCATTATTATCCATCGTATGTGGAGCATTAAACAAAAAAATAAGTTGTTAACTCAACTTGTTGATGAGCGTACGCAGGATTTACAACAAGCACATAAAAAACTCGAACTGCAATTTGAAGCAACAAAAGAGAGTAGTGTGGTGATTGAAATGAAAAATAAAGAACTTACGGAAACTCTCAATACCAAAGATAAAATTCTGGGAATTATCGGGCATGATTTTAAAAATTCATTGCACACACTTATTAATAGTACCCGAAAATTACTGAAAAATAATGTGACGTATTCCCCCGAAAAAAGAGCAGATGTGCTCGAAAAAATTAATACTCTCACCAAAAATGTATCGCATCAAATGGTAGAAATTCTCGATTGGGCACGTTCGCAGATGAATGTGATAGATTATAATCCGATTGAAATAAATGTTGAGTCAATTGTGTCTGATGTGGTTCAATTACTTCAGCTTACGGCACAAAGTAAAGGTATTTCAATACGTATTCAATCAGATTATATACATAATGCATACATTGATGCCCGCATGATAAATACCGTTTTTCGTAATATTATTTCGAATGCCATAAAATTTTCGCCCGAAGGAGCTGTAATATCTATAGCTATTCAGGAGCATGATAATTCAATAGAAGTGTTGTGTGTCGACAAAGGAATTGGCATGAAACAAGAAGACGCCGAAACCGTATTTACCTCATTTCGCTCCGAAAATATGCAGAAAGGAACGCATAATGAACAGGGGACAGGTCTTGGATTGCAAATTGCCTATGCTTTTGTGAAAAAAAATAAGGGCGATATTCAGATTAATTCAGAGCTTCATGAAGGAACAATTGTTTCGGTTTCACTTCCTAAAGCACAGACAGTAGCCGTTAAAAAAAGATTTATGTCCGATTACGATAACAATATTCTTTCGAGCGAAGATGAACCTACGTATGAATTATCTGTTTTGCTGGTTGAAGACAATACCGAATTGCTCGATATGATGGAAGAATATTTAGAAAAACACTATACCATATATACAGCAACTAACGGGAATGACGGATTTGCACTGGCACAAGAAACAATACCCGATATTATTATTAGTGATGTTAATATTCCCGGTATGCATGGTCTTGATATGTGTGCAAAAATTAGAAAACAACACCTAACCAGTCATATCCCATTTATAATAATAACAGCAGAAAAGGCACAGGATATAGAATTACAAAGTTATGATTTAGGAGCAGTTGATTTTATTGAAAAACCCTTTAATATATCAGTCTTACGCAAAAAAGTTATTGCTATACTTACGAATCAGAAACAGTATAAACAAAAAATTCTTTCCGAACTGTCTCAGAGTTCCTATGTTCTTCCGGAAAGTTTCGACGACGAAATAATTAATAATATCATTTCATACATAAAAGAAAACTATGCCGATACCGAATTTGATATTGATCATATGGCATCCGATGTAGGTTTAAGTCGTTCTCAATTATGGCGAAAAATGAAAGCAGTATTAGGAAAAACACCGAATGAATTATTAAAAGATGTTCGACTTGCCATGGCAGCAGAAATGTTAAAATCCGGCAAATACCGCATTTCAGAAATTGCATTTCATGTTGGCTTTACCGACCAACGTTATTTTTCACGTGTATTTCAAAAAGAATTCGGAAAAACCCCTACCGAATATAAAAATGCTTAATGCTCAATGATGAATGCTTAATGAACCGCCTGCCTACTACCCAGGTCATCCTGACTGTGTCCGACCTTTGACGGAGCGGAACAGAGTGAAGCGTGAGAACCGGAACGAAGTGGAGCTCAACGAAGTTAATCTCGTGCACCTGTAATGCCGGTTATTTAATGTCGTTTTTCATTGCCAGAGATTACCACACTCCACTTCGTTTCGTTCGTAATGACGTGGGTAGTACACCGCCAGTTATTTTGTGTTGTGTTTTATTGTACCGATTCATTAAGCATTGAGCATTCATAATTGAGCATGTGTCAAAAAGACACAAGGCATAAAAGAGAATTTCATCTCACAATTAGCTTATACTCATATTTATGAAAC
>JAWOEL010000086.1:0-23785 GCA_046482735.1 Bacteroidales bacterium
GACCGTGGTGCGCAGTCGCTGCCAGACGCTGGGTATCGCCGAGGACTTCCACGAGAAAAAGGACATCCACATTCATGTGCCCGAAGGGACCATCCTTGGGCGTGGCCCCTTCGGGCACATGAATGTGGATGTCCTTTTTCTCGTGGAAGTCCTCGGCGATACCCAGCGTCTGGCAGCGACTGCGCATGACAGAGATTACCACACTCCACTTCGTTCCGTTAGTAAACGGACACGTTCCGTTCGTATTCGTGACGTGGGTAGTAGAAAGGTGGTTTATTAAGCATTCATCATTACTAAATTAAGATAAACGGTGGCACATATTTTATTTCGATTAATTAATAATTATTTCAATTTGCCTGAATAATAATTTTTAACTATTATTTTTGCATACAATTTATAGAGATTATGAAACAATATGTATATATAGAGACCTATGGCTGTCAGATGAATATTAATGACAGTGAGGTTGTTGCGTCAATTTTGCAGGATGCCGGATTTGATTATACAACAAATATTAACGAGGCTCATCTTATTTTACTCAATACTTGTTCAATTCGTGAGCACGCAGAAAATCGTGTTTTTCAGCGTTTGCATGATATAAAAAAAATTAAAAAAAATAACGATTCGGTCTTGGTCGGTGTTATTGGGTGTATGGCAGAACGCATTCGTGAACAGTTGTTTAACCATGCTATAAAAACAGATATTGTTGCAGGACCGGATTCATACAGGAATTTGCCAGAGCTTGTACGTGATGCTCAGTCGCATAATCAGGCAATACATGTAAGGCTTTCACGAACAGAGACATATAAAGAAATTATTCCGTATCGGATTGATGAATCACATATATCCACATTTATTTCAATTATGCGCGGATGTAATAATTTTTGCACATACTGTATTGTTCCTTATACGCGAGGGCGGGAGAGGAGTAGAGATGTCCAGTCAATTCTTAATGAAGTTTTAGATACAGTGAAAAAAGGGTATAAAGAAATTACTCTTTTGGGACAAAATGTAAATTCCTATAATTATGACGATAATGAAACCCGTATTTTATTTCCCGATTTGTTGCGTCGGGTAGCCGAACTAGTTCCGGATACACGTATACGGTTTTCAACTTCTCATCCGAAAGACATGCACGACGATTTGCTGCACGTAATGGCTGAGTATGATAATGTATGCAAATGGGTGCACTTGCCGGTTCAGAGCGGAAGTAGCAGTGTGCTTAAACGTATGGGACGTACATACGACAGAGAATGGTATTTGCAACGTGTGGCAGCTATTCGTAAGATTGTTCCCGAAGCATCTATTACTTCAGATATTATATCCGGATTTTGTGGCGAAACAGATGAAGAGCATCAGGAAACCATAACATTAATGAAAGAAGTCGGTTTTGATTTGTCGTATATGTTTAAATATTCCGAACGTCCCGGTACTATTGCCGCACGTGACTTCGAAGATGATGTTCCCGAGGACGTGAAAAGACAGCGATTAGATGAAATTATACATCTGCAAAAAAAGATTTCGGCAGTGCAGTATAAGAAAGATGAAGGAAAAGAGTTTGTTGTCTTGGTTGAAGGGGTTTCTAAAAAGTCTGACCAAGAATTAAAAGGACGAAATTCACAGAACAAAACAATTATTTTTCCTCGTGAAAATGCAAATATCGGTGATTATGTGAGGGTTCGTATAGTTGAATCGAACTCTGCAACATTAAAGGGCAAAATTGTAGGGTAGATATTAACCAGATAAAAAAAGTGCGAATTAATGATATTTTATACTGTACATAAATATCAGTTATAGTATGTATTATAATCTGGCTATTCTATAATAATTTTTTTTGTTGCTATTGTATTATAATTGTTATCATTTATATGTAGTATATAAGTTCCTTTATGTAATGCTTTTATATCAATTTCATGCATAGTATGTTTCGTTAAATTTCCATCCTGAATCAATTGCCCGTACGAATTGAAAATACGATACTTGTGTGTGTTCGAGTTTGTTGTATGTATATATATATAGTCAGCTTTGTTTGCAGGATTGGGAAATATCTGTATGTGATTAGTATGTAATTCATTGCTTTGTGTTGTAATTGATTGCTTATGATGATATAAAAAAATTATCCATTTAGCATTATTTAAATCAAGAACCCCATCTGTTGGTGTGTAATAATAAATTGCTGATTTAAAGCCATTTTTGTTACATAAGTTTGTTATTTTTAATGAATTTACAACATTCCAGGCTGAATCTGCTTTGTGTAAAATAGATGTGTCGGTAATAGTGGTACCATCTCTGGATATGTATCGTAAATCATTGGGTATTGTTGTTGCTGTATTTGTATCTCGAAATGATTCTTCCATATCGAATTTATTTGGGTAAAGGATTTCGCCCGTTCCCATCCAAGTAGTAGTTGCATGAAAAACTGTATCTTCTGTTGGAGATAAACTAAAAGTAATATTGCCAAAATCTCCGGGAGGGGTATAGTCAATTGTAAATGGAATGGAGTCGACGAAACAGGTGGGGCAGGTGTAATAAGAAATATTTCCTCCCTCAAAATTATATGTGGAGTAATCGACAATTAAAGTCGCAATATGTACAGAATCTTTTTTTACAATTGTATTATTCTGACAATAACTATTCAAAGCAAGAAATACTGTGAAAAGTAAAAATATTTTTTTTAAATCTTTCATAAAAAACTGTTTATGAGTGTGCATCAGTGTAATTTTGTGTTGTTAATAACAAAGTTAATTATTTTTTTATGTAGAAAAAAATAATTTAAAATGTACACATTATATTTTTCGGATAGTATTGTAGTTTGTCTTATTTGGTACATACAAATAATTTTTCCCGTTTGCCATTTCCAAGTGAGTATTTTTTTTGTATATCAATAGGAAGATGCAATCTGTAATCTACTTCGTTGACAGTAAAACCATTATGTTTTAGTCTATCAGCAAAATCTTTTCCGTGTAGTCGGCATAAATCGACCTCACCATAACGTTGTAATTTTTCTTCAGGACTGGTGATTTTAGGGTTTTCTATAGTTGTATTGGTATTCCCTAATACAGTTGCTATTAAAGCTTTTCCATTTGGTTTTAGTACTCTGTGTAATTCTTGTATAGCTGTTGATTCATCGGGAATATGTCCGAGTACATGAGAACAGATGATGTAATCGAAAAAATTTTCCGGAAACGGAATATCTGTTATATCAATTATATGTCGGGCGTAAGCCGGATCTATGTCTCCATCAATATATGTTACATTTTTAAGTTTGTTTAGTTTATGGAACAATACCGATTCGGGTGCAATATGTAGTATAGATATATGTTCGCGTGAGTAAATATCTAATTCATTTTGCATATAAAATTCTAAAACTCTGGTTCTTTCTAATGATCCGCAAAAAGGGCATTGAGCATGAGATCGCGGAATGTTTCCTTTTGTGAGGAATGTGGAGAATTTTTTGTTGCAGCAATTGCAATAAAATGTATTGCCATAATAAATAGGTGATATTAATTTATGAATAAGTTCGGTAAGAGTATTTCTTTTTTTCTCTGAGAGTAGTTTTTTGTATAATGTTTTAATCATTTTCGGTTAATTCTGTTTTTATTAAAAAAAGTTTTTAGTATGTAATACAGATATTCTTTTTTAAGAATGTCCTGAACGTTTTTTTTTCCTTGTTCGCAAGGAATTCTGTGAAGGTGTTTACCTGAAAAATCATGTTTTAGTCCCGAAATACCAAATGATAGTTTGCAATGTGCATCATAATAGAGCCAGTTGAAAAAATCCTGTTCTACTGATTCATCTGAAAAGGGGTAGGAAAAATAATATGAGTGAATATCTAGTTTTTTTTCAAGATAATTGAAACTCCCATGTATTTGCCGTTTTTTTTCATGAGTATCAATATCTTTAAAATGAGGGTGATTCATGGAATGAGAACCGATACTAAAACCTCTTGTTAGTAGTTCCTTTGTTTGATTTTTCGAGAGGTATGGTTTGTGTTTTTGTAGGTATTCAGTGAAGTCAAGTCCGAGAAATAGTGCAATTTTTTCAATTTCAGTTATATTGTTATACTTGTATGCAAGTAATCGTTGCTTTATGCTATTCAATTTGTTTGTATGTATACCAAAGTATGTAGAAAGTGCAGAGAGAGAAGCCTTGTTTTGAGAAATTTCTTCAATTATCAGACTTACCTTATATCTATAAAATAAAGCTTTGTTATCTATAAAATCGGTATTGATGAAAAAAGTTGCTGGTATACCTTTTTTTTCTAATATAGGAGCAATGTCTGTATATAATTCTTTAAGTCCATCATCAAAAGAGAGATGGAATATTGGTTTAGTAATTTTTTTTTCGTAATAAACAATATCACGTAGTTCTTCGATAGAAATTGGTTGGTAGTACGTACATATGTATTCTAAATCCTGTTTGAATTGATGTATTGTTTTTAATGTATACAAATTACTAATATGAGGTAATCTCTGTTCACTAATAGTATGATAAAACGGTAACATTAATTTCTGTGAAGTAATTTGTATTAATTGATTGAGTGAAAAAAGTCTGTGTGTACATGTGAAATCAATCATAATATAATTAATTGGCGATACTCGTTTTGTCTCTCTATAGAGTGAAAAAGATTTATCGGATAAAAATTACTTTTATTATTTTCAATAAAAATACACTTTTTTCTGAATACAGAAAAAAAATCGGGAGTTTACGTGTTTTTTAACAGAGATTAAAGGGTGAAAAGGGAAACGAAACGGATCTGTATTGCTCATTTATCCATCTGTGCAGATGCTCAGGTTTACTTGGTTTATTTTGAATAATTCGCTGTTACAACCAAAAGGATTTGATTATACTAGTTTTGGAAAGAGTTTGGTCAACAGATATTACACGAAATAATAACATATTCTAAAAATTCGTAATTCCTTATGTGTAATGTAAAAATAACTCTTCAAAAAAAGTTCTATTCTTTTTCTATTTTTTATCTTTGAAAGAAATAAACTAGCAGTCTATGAAACAGAATTCTTTTGTAAAATCGCACGGTCTTGGCAATGATTATATTGTGCTTGATGCAGAAAACCTTAATTTTAAACTTACTGATGAACGTATACACCGAATGTGTGATGTGCATTTTGGAATTGGTTCGGATGGTATTTTATTGAAAGTACCGTCTGATACAGCCGATTTCGGTTTGCGTATTTATAATACCGATGCGTCTCTTGCCGAAAATTGTGGTAATGGATTACGTATATTCAGTAAATTCTTGGTTGATTACGGCTATACAGATTCGTCTCTGTTTACGGTTGATATTTTAGGGCGATTGATTCATTGTGAGATTCTTGAAAAACAACATGGTCGTGTGTCTAAGGTTCGTGTTGAAATGGGAAAAGCGAGTTTTGTGAGTTCGGAAATTCCTGTGGAGTTTTCGAAAGAGGAGTGTGTGAATGAAACGCTACGCATCGATAATCAGGATTTTGCTATTACGTGTGTGTCTGTGGGTAATCCCCATTGTGTGGTGCTTCGGGAAAATCTTGATATTGATGAATTGTTGCATTTTGGTCCTAAAATTCAGCAACAACCAATGTTTGTGAATGGAGTAAATGTGCAATTTGCAAAAGTTATTTCAGATTCTGAGGTTGAGATTCGCATTTTTGAGCGCGGAGTGGGCTATACGCTTGCTTCGGGAAGTTCTTCCTGTGCGGTGGCATGTGCAATGATAAAAAATAATCTTGTACTGCGGGATGTTACTATAAGCATGCCCGGTGGGCAATTACAAATTTCTGTTGATGACGATTGGAATATTGAGATGACCGGATTGGTTCGTGAAATTGCTTCTGGAGTACTATCGGAAGAAATGATTGAGTAAGTAATTCGTAATCTTGAATATATGTGTGCATATCTATAGCGAAAAACTGATATCAGCAATTAAAATTAGCTGAGTATTGTTTAATCAATATAATGGTGTGAACGCAGGTTGTGTTGTGTCCTGTCTTATGTAAACCACAGAAAATTAATTGTAATTTTATCGGGAATTCACAATTTGTTTGCCAGAACCACTGCTGTTGTGCTAGAATGTGTTATACTATTTAGTGCTTGCGAGAAAACTATTTTTTTTCTGTGTTTCTGATGTGAAAGCTTCAAAGACGAGGCTTTCGAAATCTTGAAAATCAATAAGTTTACGTCTGTAAATGGTTGTTTTCAAGATGAGAATAACAGTCTACCCCGAACATACTTCGGGGATGTATTTGGAGTTTTCGCGCAGAAACTATTTATCCGGTGATAGCTCCTCAATAGCAGAGATGCATATTTGCAAAATAGTATAGCAATTCTACTTGTTTATTTTACAAATTTTCCTGTGTAGGCTTCTCCTTGATGCTGAACTTTGTAAATATACATGCCGTTTTTTAAGTTTGAGACATCAACAGAACCATTTTGTATCTTATCTGTTAGTATGTGTGAGCCAATTATAGAATAACAAGAAAAGGAACCTGATGAAATAATATCTGATGTGAGTTTTTGTGTAGCTCTATTATATTTCAAAATTGTGTGTGCTATATTGGGAAGAGCATTCACGTAATACACATGATATTGTTCTGTACTTGAATATCCTAAATTATTTGTTGCGGTTATGTCAATTGTAGTTGGTTGAGATAAATTGCTAATACCAATAATTTTTTTGTCTGTATTGTATTCTATTTCTACATTTGGGTCTGATGATGAAAAAGACCAGGTAATATCCTCAATAGAGGTGTTGTCATCAAAGAAGAAGTCATTGATACATAAGGTGTCTTTTGTGTCGTAATGTGGTGTAACATGTGGTTGTGGTGGTAATTCAACAATAGGGTTGTTTGCTATAATACGTACGGTATGGAATGTGACTAAAATATCTTCATCTGATGAAAGTCTTTTTGAAAGTGGTCGTATGAATATGCGTGCCGAAACTATTTTGGAATCATATACCGGTATAATTGCATCTTCCGGAAAATATGATTGTTCACCCCGGTCATTGTTTTCTTCCCACCATTCTTGTGAGTACTTATCTTCGAACAGGAAATTTTTAAATATTAAAGTATCAATGGATAATGGATATAAGGTGTCGTACACATGAGTATCGTTGTATGTAACATGTCCGTTTGCGTCTATAAGTTGTATTTCAATAACTACCGGCACATTTGTTTCTGCTTCTACAAGTACTTTTTGATTACCTGATGATAAATCTAAAATTGTGCCTGTGAGTTCCCATCCGTTAAAATTCCCGTCTTTAAATAAAAATTCGTGAAAATCAATGCTGAAATAATCTGTGAAAAGAGTATCTTTTTTGGTGCTTGATATTCCTATTTGTGAATTATCTGAACTTGAAAAATGAGCGTTAATGCTGTCTGAAGAACTATTGTTGATAGTAGCGAAATTTGATTGTGCTGCCAAAATACCTGTTTTATATATGGCATCATCTCCTATACTTACTGAATAATTGGTTTTCATATCTTCTTCCCATTCGGTATATGTTTGAGAACATACGGCAAAACTAATTAATACGTGTAATATAATAGAACTTATTTTTTTCATGTTTCGTGGTTTTTAATTTTTTGTAAAAATAAAAAAAATCTTTTTAGTTACTATTGTTTCTTTTGTTTTTGTAGGTATTATTTTACATATAATCTTTATTAGATGTACATGTATTTTGTATATTTGGTTTGTAAACATAAAATAATAAGGTGTATGAAATCTTTTTTTTCTTTAATTCAGTCACGAAGAAGTAGTAGGAAATTCAAGCAAGAGCCTGTTCCACAGGATGTTCAGAAAAATTTATTGCAGGCGGCATTACTTTCTCCTGCTTCGAAACGGAGTAATCCCTGGGAGTTTATAGCGATTGATGATGCTGATACGATTACCAAATTATCTGAATCAAAACCTCATGGAGCAGCTTTTTTGGCTAAAGCACCCTTTGCTGTCGTGGTAATAGCAGATCCTGAAAAAAGTGATGTGTGGGTAGAAGATACTTCGATAGCGTCTATATATTTGCAGTTGGCTGCTGAAGATTTAGGTTTAGGTAGTTGTTGGATTCAAATACACAAACGAAATCACGAGTCCGGTACATCGGCTTCAGAGTATATTAAACAATTGTTGGATATTCCTGCTCAATTTGAGGTGGAGTCTATTATTGCAATTGGATATAAAGAATCGGACAGAAAAGGTGCTGAATTATCGGATTTATTATATGAACGATTACACAAGGGGTCATTTACTAAGCCTTTTGATATTACAACATAGTTTTTTTATATAAAAAGATGTTATTTTATAGTCTGAACGTCAATGAGAATGTTGATTGTGCAGAGTACAATGTTGTGGTTATGCGAATAAAGCGGCAGGTAGTATGAGAAAAAATCTGAACATGAATTATCTTCTGTGTGTCTGATGTGCTATCTTTAACATGTGGAAAAGGATGTTTTTGGTTCAGTTTTGAAAAAAATATGTATAAATTAATTAATAAAAATCATATGAAATTACATGTATTGTATTATGTGTGTGTGGCTTTATTTGTTTTAGTTTCATGTACTGAAGAGCCTGATCATAGTTTGCGGGTGCAGAATGATACCCAAAAAGATGTATATGTGAAAATTGGAGATGTTCTTAATGATACGATTAAGGCCGGAGAACGAACCACATATTATTCTATAGAAGAAGGGATGTATCAAATGACGGGAAACTATAAAGCTGATATTAAAATAGGTGGTGATGGAGTTCATAAATGGACAGTTATTATTAAGCCGGATGATGTCCAATTAGTTCAGGTATTATAAAACAAGAAAAAACCTCCAGTTATTATGGAGGTTTTTTTTTGAATTAATTTTTATGCTACTTCAATTATATATTTATTCTTTTTTCCCCGTTGAATAAGTATGTATGTGTCGTTTAGTAAATATGAGTCATTAATATGTATCTCAAACGATTCAATTTTAGATTTGTTGATACTTATGCCACCACCTTGAATCATTTTTCGAGCCTCTCCTTTACTGCTGCAAATAGTGGTTTCGGTTGCAAGTAATTCAAGTATTGGAATTCCTTTTGCAAGAGTTTGTCGTGCTACAGAATAACGTGGCACACCATCAAAAACAGCTAAAAATGTTTGTTTTGGTAAAGAAGCTAAAGATTCAGTAGTTCCTTTGCCAAATAAAATCTGTGTAGCTTTTAAGGCCAACTCGTATTCTTCGGTACCATGCACCATACATGTTATTTCTTTTGCAAGTCTTTTTTGTAATAATCGAAGATGTGGAGCTTCGGCATGTTCAGCAATAAGAGAATTTATTTCTTCTTTATTCAGTAATGTGAAAATTTTGATATATTTTGCAGCATCTTCATCAGAAACATTAACCCAAAATTGATAAAAAGTATACGGAGATGTGCGTTCAGGATCAAGCCAAACATTGCCCAATTCAGTTTTTCCAAATTTACTTCCATCAGCTTTTGTAATAAGAGGACAGGTTAGTGCAAAAGCTTCGCCGGAGGTTTTTCTCCGAATAAGTTCTGTACCTGTTGTTATGTTTCCCCATTGGTCAGAACCGCCCATTTGTAATTTACATGCATGATTATTATACAGATATAAAAAATCGTATCCTTGTACCAATTGGTACGTGAATTCAGTAAAAGACATTCCTTGTTTTGCATCTTCACCGAGTCGTTTTTTTACGGAATCTTTACTCATCATGTAATTGACAGTAAGGTGTTTGCCGACGTCTCTGATGAACTCCAAAAACGAAAAAGATTTCATCCAGTCGTAATTGTTAACCAGTATAGCTTTGTTTGGAACATTAGATTCAAAATCAAGAAATTTTGCTAATTGGTTTTTCAAACAATCCTGATTGTGACGGAGTGTTTTTTCATCGAGTAAATTGCGTTCTTGCGATTTACCACTTGGGTCGCCTATCATTCCGGTAGCTCCTCCTACCAGAGCTATAGGTTTGTGACCAGCTCTTTGAAAATGTTTAAGCATCATTACACTCACCAAATGTCCTATGTGTAGTGAATCTGCTGTTGGATCTATGCCTACATACGCAGCAGTTAACTCCTTTTGTAATTGTTCTTCTGTTCCCGGCATAATGTCATGAATCATGCCCCTCCATTGTAATTCTTCTATAAAATTCATAGTTTTTTTTATAATGCTTCTGTTTTATACCAATCAATTTTTCGTGATAAATACATCACAACACCTAATACTGTAAATAAACCTATACTTCCCATTAGAAGAGCGTAGTCTTCGAGTTGTATAATAATAAAGATAAAGCCATACAATATAGAAAGTAATAGTAAAAAGAGTGATGTGATTCGTGTGTTGTTAAACATAAAATAGGAATACATACCTATTAATCCTACAATTGCGGATGATGCAATTAAGTAACTCCACCCAAACGCCATATGCTCGGAAATAGCTATAAGTAAGGTGTAAAATATACATAATGCAAGTCCTACAATAATGTATTGAATAGGATGTATTCGTACTTTTTGTAATATTTGAATGAGAAAAAACATTACAAATGTAAGTGTAATGAATAATGCTGCATATTTGGCAGAACGCATACTTTTTTGGTAATGGTCTATCGGTATTTTTAGTGTAATGCCAAATTCAGATTGCTGTATTGCATGTGTTTCGTATGTTCCTGATAATTGTTGAGGGTAGGGGCGGTTTAGATGAAGAATTTGCCAATTAGCATACACGGAATCATTTGTTATTGTTCGTGAATCCGGCAAAAAAGCTCCTTCAAATTTTGGTGTTCCCCACTTTGCTTTAAGAGATACTTCTGTTGTTTTACCAAGAGGTAAAAATGAAAGTTGTGAGCTACCATTACAATTCATATTGAACGCGAATGTGTAATGTTGTTTTTTATCGTTTGATTGTGCTAACGAAAGGGGGGAACTTATACCGGTAGAATATAAATCGGTGTTTTCTATACCAGGATTAAATACTAATGTATCATGTTCCCAGTTCATAAAAATTTGCTCCTGAATTCCTCGGACGTCAGTTATGCCTATTGAAATATATGCTTTATCCCACAAGACGTTTTTTTCGTCAATATCGAGTGTTGAAAAATTCGGATAAGAGAACGTGCCGGAAATATCTAATTGTGAATTATATACAATAACGGTATAAATTCCTCTGTATCGTTCTTTTGGTGAAATATCGGATGTTATAGAAAGTGTTTTCGGAAAAAAATGGGCATATTCTATAGTTTCTATTAGATTATATGCTTGTGTGTTGGCGTTTTTGACCTTTTCGTATTGCTTATATGGAATAGTAATAACAGGTCCGGTAATTTTTTGTTCATCGGCCCAGGACGAACTTATTTCTCGAAAAGCTTCATCTTGTCTTTGTTTACGTTCGCGAATTAAATCCTGAACCATTGTTACGGGAATAAGTAACAATAGTATTAGAATAATGATAGTAATAATCCGGACTGTAATTGATGTGCGAATTGATTTATTGATACGCTCATTTATAGTCGATTCAGAATTTTTCATTTTTGTTTGCTTATTCTTCAATAATATTCATTTCGTCGAGCACATATGAGGCTCCTGCAAATTTATCAATAATAAAGAGCACATATCGAATATCTACGGAAATACATCGCTGATATTGTGGTTCAAAAATTATATCACCACTCATTGATTCCCAGTTTCCGTCAAAAGCAATACCTATAAGTTCACCATCTGCATTCATAACCGGACTTCCGGAGTTGCCACCGGTAATGTCGTTTGTTGAAATAAAACAGATTGGCAGCTCTCCATATTCATTTGCATATGCCCCATAGTTTTTAGTATTATATAACTCCGAAAGCTTTTGGGGAACGTGAAATTCTCGATTGTTTGGATCTTTTTTTTCAAATATACCATCAATAGTGGTATAGTAATTATATGTTACCGCATCTTTTGGATTATAAGATTGTATGTATCCGTATGTATATCGTATTGTTGAATTTGCGTCAGGGTAGAATAATGAATCCGGATTGTGTGCCAGAATAGCTTCCATATATGTTTTAGAGTTTTGTTCGTAAAAATCGGTATTCAAATATTCTTTAAGTGTAAAATAAATTTCTAAAGTTTGTTGAGTTACTTGAATTGCGGGATCTTTTTGGAATGTTTTTAACTCCGGATTTTCAATAAATTCAAGCATTTTTTCTTTGTCTACAAATATAGATTTATCAAAAAGTTTTTGAGCATATTTCACATATCCTGGTTTAAATAATCCTGTTGTAGCATCTATCATATATTGAGGGTGTAGTGATGGGTGTATCTGTTGGTTGTATAATTGCATCATGCCAATAAACATGGAGCGATCTACGCGGGTATCATAGCCATCAAAAAATTCTTCTATGCGGTTTTTCATTTTCTTTTTTATAAGGGCTGTTTCTACCGGATCATTCATTTGAATAATGTGCATAAACTCAAACCATTCGTAGGCAAATACTATAAATTCCACATTGTTTAAAAAACCAATATTCATAAAATTCCAGGTGTAGGTAACATCACCGGTTTTTTCATAATATTGTTGCAGGTTGGTAAGTGCGTCACCATATGCTTGTTTACGGGTAGAGTCGTCAAGAATCCATTCAATGAGCTCTTTTTCGTAGTCCATTTTTTTTGTTATCACATTTAAATCCTGAATACCTTTATTTTGACCAATTGCATATTTCCAGTAATTGCTAATTTGGTCGTGTTTTGCTGTATATTTTATACGTAAGGAATCACTTTGATTCATATAAAAATCATATATTTCTAATACCTGATTCCCAATAGTTATAACAGAGGGGTTATTGTATTGTAATAAATTATTTGTACCAAAAGAGGTCTTATATCTGTTTGTAGTTCCGGGGAATCCCATAACCATAGAGAAATCACCTTCTTCATATCCTTTGAGAGATATTGGTAATGAATGTTTAGGGGTGTATGGTTTATTGTTGGAAGAGTAGGGGGTAGCTTTATTTGTTGAATCTGCATATATGCGAAGTACACAAAAGTCACCGGTGTGTCGTGGCCACATCCAGTTATCTGTGTCACCACCAAATTTCCCTATATCACGTGGAGGTGCTCCTACAATGCGGATGTCTTCAAAAGTATCATATACAAATAAAATATATTGATTTTTATTGAAGAACGGATATACTTTTCCATGTAGTGAGGATGTATCAGATACGGAATTTGCAATTAATTTTTGTGTTTGTGCTATCGTATCCTGAATTTCTTTCCATGATAAATCGGGAATATCATACAGAGGCATAATTTTTTCACTTACGTCAATAATTTGCGAAACCTTAGTTGCAGTAACGTCTTCTGCATATATTTCTTCTGCATGATTTTGTGCCCAAAATCCATTATCTATATAATTATTATCGACAGATGAAATCTCTTGTATCATGTCGAAACCACAGTGGTAGTTTGTAAGCATAAGTCCTTTGTCCGAAACTAATTCTGCTGTGCAAAAAAAACGTAAAGGGTCGTTGCTTTCTCCTAAACCTATCACAGCATCTTTTACTGAACTTTGATTAATGCTATATATTTGTTCGGGGGTTAAATTGCTTCCTTTTTGTTCAATATTTAAATGTTTTAGCATGTTGAGTAGCCACATTCCTTCGTCTGCACGAGTAATATGAAAAGAACAAATAAGTAATAGTAGTGGTAATATTTTTCGCATGATGAATATTTTTTTTGAGCTCTCAATACGTAAAAAAATGATATGTATTTATTTTTTGAGCGTTTGACTATGTTTTTTTAGAAAATTTATATATATTTGTATTACTGTTACGCTTTATTATTATTTCCTTTAAATGAATGGCGCGGACAAGAGAGCTTCCACCCTCTTTCCCGCCTTTTTTTATGTATTTTATTCAAATAAATGTATAGTTTCCAAAATTGTTGCGAGTAGCTTAACGGAGTATTCTACATCTTTTTTGTGACTTGATTCTATAACTTGATGTAAATTACGTGTAGGTATAGAAACTGCCCCTGCAATAGCACCGCCGGCAACCATTTTTTGAAGCATAGCTGTGTCTGTGCCACCAGCTTGTAAAATTTCCGGTTGCCAAGGAATGTTTGCTTTATGTGCTGTTTCTTTCATAAAAGAAACAAGACGTGGGTGACTTACAACTGATGCATCCATAATTTTTATAGCCGGCCCTTTACCTAATTTTGTAACCTGGTCGGAGGGGGTGCTTCCGGGTAAGTCGAAAGCAATAGTCGTGTCAATTGCAAAAGCAATGTCTGGTTGAACTTTTATTGTAGCAACCTGAGCTCCTCGTAAACCAACTTCTTCCTGAGTAGTAAAAACAGCGTATGTATCATATGGTATCTCTTTGTTGAGTAATGATTGTAATGTTTCAATTAAAACATAAACAGAAATACGATTGTCAAGAGATTTACCATTAACGCAATCACCTATTTCGATAAGTTCTCTTTCGCGGGTTATAGGAGTACCAATTTCTACTAATTCTTCAACCTCTTCTTTACTTCTGCCTAAATCAATGAAATAATCGGTAATTTTTACTTTTTTATCTCGTTCTTCCGGTGTCATTACATGAATAGGTTTTGAGCCCATAACACCTATAATGTCTTTTTTGCCATGAACAACAACTCTTTGTGCCGTTAAGGTTTTAGGGTCAAAACCACCAAGTGGTGCAAATTTTATAAATCCATTATCGTCAATATGTGTTACAATAAACCCAATTTCATCCATATGAGCAGCAAGCATAACTTTTTTGTTGTCCGATGCCCCTTTTTTGAGTGCATAAATGTTTCCCATATTATCAGTAGAAACAGTGTCAACATAGGGTGTTATTTCTTGAATAATAAGATCACTAATTTGTGTTTCAAATCCTGGTGCACCAGGGGTTTCTGTAAGTTTTTTTAATAAAGGTATATTTATGTTCATAGCATGTGTTTTTTTTATTATGAGACTGATCTGAACAATTGTTTTTTGTCGAATTGCTCTTGTGCAAATTCTGGTGTGATATGCAATTCTTTTATGTTTTTTGACGGGAATTCATACATTGCATCAACCATAATTGTTTCACAAATTGAACGTAAGCCGCGGGCACCTAATTTATATTCAATTGCTTTGTCGATAATAAAATCGTATGTTTTATCGTCAAATGTTAAATCTATGCCGTCTATTTTAAACAAGGCAGTATATTGTTTAATCAGTGCATTTTTAGGTTCAGTTAATATCCTGCGTAATGATTCTTTGTCTAGAGGATCGAGGTTTGTAACAACCGGAATTCTTCCGATAATTTCCGGTATAAGACCAAATGCCCGTAAATCTTGTGGGGAGATGTGTTGTAAAAAATTATTTTTATCAATGGATTTTGTTTTTTCACGTGTTCCAAAACCTACAGCTTTTGTGTTTAAGCGTCTTGCTATCACTTTATCTATACCATCAAATGCACCTCCACAAATAAATAAAATGTTTTTTGTGTTTACCTGAATCATTTTTTGGTCAGGATGTTTTCGGCCACCTTCGGGGGGTACGTTTACTACAGATCCTTCCAACAATTTTAGTAGACCTTGCTGAACTCCTTCGCCGGATACGTCTCGTGTAATTGATGGATTATCTCCTTTTCGTGCAATTTTGTCTATTTCGTCTATAAAAACAATGCCTCGCTCTGCTTCTTCCACATTGTAATTTGCTGCCTGAAGAAGTCGAACCAATAAGCTTTCTATATCTTCTCCGACATATCCTGCTTCTGTTAGTACTGTTGCATCTACAATGGCAAATGGTACTTGAAGTAAATTTGCTATTGTTTTTGCCAGCAATGTCTTTCCTGTTCCGGTTTCTCCAACTAGAATAATGTTTGATTTTTCTATTTCTACATCATTCTTTATTTCTTGCGTTAGTCGTTTATAATGATTATAAACGGCAACCGAAAGTGTTTTTTTTGCTGTTTCCTGTCCTATAACATATTCATCAAGAAAATCTTTTATTTTTTTTGGTTTTTCTAATTTTATAGATTCTTTCGATGTTTTTTTCCCTTTTTGAGGAAATTCTTCGTTTAATATACTATATGCTTGCTCAATGCATGTATTACAAATTTGAGCATCTATACCTGAAATTAATATTCCTGCTTCTTCTTTTGGTCGGCCGCAGAATGAACAATTATTTTTGTTTTTAGTCATAAAGTCTAGTTTTTTTTTGAGCTGTAAAGATATAAAAATATTTAGAGATTTATACTCTTCATTTTGAGATTTAATAATATGGGACAACCGTGTTTTAGTTGTCCTAAAGTTCCTTATTAATAAATTATTACTGTACTTCTAAGGTGATAGTGTTGGTTTTATAGTTAATTTCTGCATTATATGTGTTAAAAAAATCACCTCCGAGTAGTCCTGATATAGGTTTGTTTGTGAATTCTTTGTAGAGTGTGTTTATATGTTCGAGAGACATTGCCAAAGCTTGAAAGTCAGGACATGAAAATGTATTAAAATGCAGGTGTGGTATTTCAATTATTTCTCCGGCAATCATGCCCGATATATGTGAGGATTGCAGGTCGTCTGTTTCAATTTTTGTATGTTCAATATGTGTTAATAATGCATTGTCTATAACAGATTTTGAAGCACCGGTATCGAGTATAAAAAATGTTTTTTCGTTTGTTAGTTCGGTTTCAACGAGTAGGTGGGTGCCGTTTGAGTCTAAATCTATTTTTTCTATAGCAAGTGTTTGTTTTGTCATATCTTTATAGTCAGTATTGTTATTTAGTGAGAATCGCACGTTGCGATGTCTGTTTAGTTTAATAAACGTTTTAATATCAAAAATAATATATACTTGATACTATAATAACAAAAAAAGCATAAAGTTTATACTTTATGCTTTTTTATATAATGTATGTAAGTTAAATTTTAAATGATGTTTTGTTCTGAAAGAACACTATTCATTTTTTTAACAGCTTCTGCACTCGCATCAAATTTTGTTTGTTCCTCGTTATTTAAATTATAGTCAACTATTTTTTCTATACCGTTTTTGCCAACTATTATAGGAACACCAATGCAAACGTCTTTTTGTTTGTATTCACCTTCTAATAAAACACTACAGGGGAATACTTTTTTCTCGTCTCTTACAATAGACTGAACAAGAGCAGCACCTGCAGCTCCGGGTGCAATCCAAGCAGATGTGCCTAAAAGTTTGGTTAATGTAGCACCGCCAACCATTGTTGCAGATGCAATTTCGTCTACTTTTGATGTATCTAGTAAAGATTCTACCGGAACGCCGCTGTATGTTGCAAGACGAGTTAATGGAATCATTGTTGTATCACCATGTCCGCCAATAACTGTTCCTTCAATGTCTGAGGCAGGTGCTTGTAGTCCTTCACTTAAATAATGTTTAAATCGAGAACTGTCGAGTATACCACCCATTCCGATTACGCGATTTTTTGGTAATCCTGAGGATTTAAGTGCAAGATACGTCATTGTATCCATTGGGTTACTAATGATAACTAAGGTTGCATCCGGAGAATGTTTTAGAATATTTTCTGTTACTTGCTTTACAATAGATGCATTTGTACCGATAAGTTCTTCGCGTGTCATGCCCGGTTTTCTTGGAATGCCGGATGTTATAACTACTACGTCGGAATTTGCTGTTTGAGTGTAGTCGTTTGTTACTCCTGATACGCGTGAATTGAAATTTAACAATCCTGCTGTTTGCATTATGTCAAGAGCTTTTCCTTCGGCAACACCTTCTTTTATATCAAGAAGTACAATATCACTAGCTAATTCTTTTTGAGCCATAAATTTTGCACAAGTTGCTCCAACATTACCTGCACCAATAACTGAAATTTTCATGTTTTTGTTTTTTTGAGATTTCAAATAAATAATTATTGCTTCAAATATAGGTTTTTTCTTTTGTTTAGAAAATGCTTCAATAGTAATTATTGTCATAATTTTTTATGAATTATATTCAGTTTTGTTTATGTGAATACATTTCTTTTATGGATTGATGAGAAGCTGTTTTTTCGATGTATAGTGCTTTTTTGGTAAAAAAAGTGTGCAAATGTGTTACCACCGATAACACAGAGTGGGTTTATAGGTGTCTTTTATTGTTTTGAAATAATGTGATAAATAGTTGTTGTGGTGAGTGTGTAATAATCACATTATGAGATTTTTACAATTTTATAATGTGGTTTTCGGGTACAACGGATTTTTTATACAATACGGAGTATATGTTTATTCAGGGGTGTTGTGCCGATTCTTTTGCAGTAACAGCAGGTATGCTATATTATTAATGGTTTTTGCAGATGTGTATTTTATTGTGGATAATAATACTTCTTTTTGTAGAATGAAATGGGAGCCAAGGTGGATTTTTGCATAAAAAAAGGCTGCCTTGTGGGCAACCTCTTTTTTTGAATATTTTTTTAGTAAAGCATGTGTAGTTTTTATTGATTTGCTTTTTCTTTATTTTCAAAATGTTTTTTGTATTTGTTTCGGAATTTATCAACACGACCAGCTGTATCAACAAATTTCATTTTACCAGTATAGAACGGATGAGAAAAACTTGAAATTTCAAGTTTTACAAGAGGGTATTCTTCACCTTCAATTGTTATAGTATCTTTTGTTTCAGCAGCTGAACGAGTAATAATATATTTTTCATTAGACATATCTTTGAATGCTACTAATCGGTAATTGTCTGGATGAATATCTTTTTTCATATTGTTAAATAATTTATTATCTATCTACTTATTTATATTTTCGGGTTGCAAATATATGAATTTTAAATTACAATCAAATTATTTTGATAACATATCAGTATTTTTTTTAGAATTAAATAATCTTTCGAAAAAACCTTTCTTTTCTTCCGGTTTTTTCTGTTGAGCATGTGGGTTAACATCATTATCTAGTTCTTCATAAAGGAGTATTTCCGGATTTTCCATATATTTTTCCGGATCTTTTACCGAAATATCTTCTTCCAGTAATTTGTCAATATATTTTGTTTGTTGTTTTTCGTATTCATCTTTGTTTACAACTTCACCGTTGTCGTATTCTATGTGAAGAACTTGCTCTCCTTCTTCGTTATAGTAATTCCAGGTGTTGTTTCGTGTATCATTATTGTATTCACCTTTTACGTGTATGCTTCCATCTATAAAATAGACAATAAAAGTACTATCCAGTTTGCCGTTTTTATAATGTGCATTCATTCTGGTACTACCATCGCTATAAAACCAGTGCCAAGGACCATCTAGTTTGCCGTTTTTCCATGTTTTTACTTCAGCAGGGTTTTGGTTTTCATCTTGCCAATATATTACCGACTTGCCATCTAAGGTATCCATATTATAATGTTCTATCATTATAACTTGTTCTTCTGAGCCGTAATATGTCCATTTTCCGTCCTTTTTTTTATCGTAGTATGTCCCTTTTGCAGACAATTCTCCGGTAATGTCGTACATGGTAACTTCTACTAGTTTTTGATCATTTGTATCATAATACATGAGATATTTCAACTCCCCGTTTGGATGATATTTTTTAAATTCACCTATAGGCACATCATTTTTGAAATATCCTTCGTATATTTTATTATTATCATCATCTTTTTTTACCCAATATCCTTGTTTTTTTTGATTGATGTCTTCATAATTAATAAGTGTATCCTGTGCATGGACAATATGTGTTATTCCAATAAGTAGTGCGAGACTTATAATGTATTTCATATGTTTATATTAAGTGATTATTTTTTTGTAAAATTTGTTCCACGACGGTTTTTATCTCTTGTTGTAATATATATTGCTAGTTGTGTCAATATAGTTTTTTACAAATATAAATAATATAAGCTTTTTTTTGCCTGTTTATTGTAAATTTTAATACGTGTTCCTGCATAAATTCCGGTATTTTTTATTGTTTGTGAGACTAAACAGTCATGTTTGTTGTACGTTTTTTGTGCGGTAATATTATACCAAGAATACATGCTAGTATATTATATAGTGTAAATATATAGTACTTGTAATATGTAAGCCGGTATTAATTAATCTCGTATGTTGAAAAATAATGTATACAAAAAAGAGATATAAAAACAGAAAAAAACACCATGCTTTCGAGAGAATTGTATAATGTATAAGAGTCAGAACTAACAGCTGAGCGAATTAAAGCCAAAAAACTTCTCGCATAATTTCATACATATTCCGACTGAGATGAAGAGCAGTGTGAGAAAATTTCTGCGGTACGAATGTTTGGATTGAACCGCCTTTCAGGTCTAATACCCTGTATTAAAAAAAAACCACTTTGTACATATTACAAAGTGGTTTTTAATTATCAGAGTATAGAGTATATATTTATTTCACCTCTTCAAAATCAACATCAGTAACCTCATCATCGTCATCTTTTTTATTATCGTTACCAGATTGTTGTTGGCCAGCATCAGCACCTGCACCTGCACCACCTTCCGGGTTTGCTTGTTGTTGAGCATTATACATTTCTTGCGAAGCAGCCTGGAATACCGTGTTTAATTCTTCGATTCCTTTTTTAACGGCATCAATATCTTGTTTGCTGTGAGCTTCTTTTAATTTTGTTAATGCTTCTTCAATTGGAGCTTTTTTATCGGCAGGTAATTTATCTCCGAACTCTTTTAATTGTTTTTCAGTTTGGAAAATTAAACTATCAGCCTGATTTAATGTGTCAATGCGTTCTTTTGCCTCTTGGTCAGCAGCTTCATTTGCTTTTGCCTCATCTCTCATTCGTTCTATTTCCTCTTCGCTAAGTCCAGAAGAAGCTTCTATACGAATACTTTGTTCTTTGTTTGTTGCTTTATCTTTGGCAGACACATTCAAAATACCGTTAGCATCAATGTCAAATGTTACTTCAATTTGAGGAACTCCACGTGGAGATGGTGGAATACCGTCTAAGTGGAATCGTCCAATTGTTTTGTTGTCTTTTGCCATTGAGCGTTCACCCTGCAATACATGAATTTCAACCGATGGTTGATTGTCAGCAGCAGTTGAGAATGTTTCTGATTTTTTGGTTGGAATAGTTGTGTTCGACTCAATTAATTTTGTCATAACACCACCCATAGTTTCTATACCAAGAGAAAGAGGTGTAACGTCTAACAGTAATACATCTTTCACATCACCGGTTAATACACCACCTTGAATAGCTGCACCAATTGCAACAACCTCATCAGGATTTACACCTTTAGAAGGAGTTTTTCCGAAAAATTGTTCAACTTTTTGTTGAATTGCAGGTATACGTGTTGAACCACCAACAAGAATAACCTCATCAATATCAGATGTGCTCATGCTCGCATCTTTAAGAGCTAATTCACAAGGTTTAATAACTGCTTGAATATATTTGTCTGCCAAATTTTCAAATTGTGCACGAGACAATGTTTTTACCAAGTGTTTTGGTATGCCATCAACAGGCATAATGTATGGTAGGTTTATTTCGGTACTTGTAGAACTTGACAATTCAACTTTTGCTTTTTCGGCAGCCTCTTTAAGACGTTGAAGAGCCATTGCATCTTTATGTAAGTCTATTCCTTCGTCTTTTTTGAATTCGTCTGCTAACCAGTCAATAATCACCTGGTCAAAATCGTCACCACCAAGGTGAGTGTCACCATTGGTTGATAATACTTCATATACACCGTCACCTAATTCAAGAATAGAAATATCGAATGTACCGCCACCTAAGTCAAATACTGCAACTTTAATGTCTTTATCTTTTTTGTCAAGGCCATATGCTAATGCTGCAGCTGTTGGTTCATTAATAATACGTTTTACATTTAATCCTGAAATTTCACCAGCTTCTTTTGTCGCTTGACGTTGAGCGTCGTTGAAATATGCAGGAACCGTAACAACCGCTTCGGTAACTTCTTGTCCTAAATAGTCTTCGGCAGTTTTCTTCATTTTTTGAAGAATCATTGCTGAAATTTCTTGCGGAGAAAATTGACGGTCGTCAATTTGAACTCGTGGAGTGTTATTGTCTCCTTTTGTTATTTTATAGGGAACTCTGCTGATTTCTTCTTTTACAGAATCATATGTTTCCCCCATAAATCGTTTTATGGAATTAACTGTTTTTTCCGGATTTGTTATTGCTTGACGTTTTGCCGGATCTCCAATTTTTCGTTCTCCGTTTTCAACAAACGCAACCATAGATGGTGTTGTCCGTTTCCCTTCACTGTTTGGAATTACAACAGGTTCGTTACCTTCCATAACAGAAACGCACGAGTTTGTTGTACCTAAGTCAATACCTATTATTTTTCCCATGTTTCTAATTTTTTATGTTCAATTTCTAAATTTATTTTCACGTCTCTCTGTTCAATTTATATGCCATCTTTATAATATGAAAATGTGTCACATATTTTTTCGTTGATATGTTGTATTACATACTAATTATATGGAAATAGCATGTTAAAATATTTATAAAACACTGTTTTTGAGATGATTGTAATTATTTTGTTTCTGTTTGACAGTCATGTGTGACAAATAGACATTTTCTGTTTTGTTTGTAACTATATATTATGAGTTTACGAGCATGATTAGAAATTTAATGATGTAAAACAGATAATTCTCTATTTAATTTGAGTGTTTTTTTTATATTTTTAATTATTATTGAATGTATATTTACGTTTCAAAAAACTGACTTATGATTTATGATATTGATACTATAAAAAATGCTTACGCACAGCTGGAAGAACGAATAAAAAACATTTCACAAAAAATTTCGCATCCCTTAACGCTCTCTGAAAAAATTTTATTTTCGCATGTAGATAAATCGGATTTTTCAAAATTACCGACTATTACACGGGGGCAAGATTATTTATATTTTTATCCCGATAGAGTTGCTATGCAGGATGCAACTGCTCAAATGGCATTGTTGCAGTTTATGAATGCCAAAAAGAAAACGGTTGCTGTTCCTTCGTCTGTTCATTGTGATCATTTGGTGGTTGCCGAACAGGGAAATGATAAGGATTTGCCGGCTGCTCAGACTTCTAATGCTGAAGTGTACGATTTTTTACAGAGTGTCTCTCAAAAATATGGTATTGGTTTTTGGAAACCGGGTGCGGGAATTATTCACCAAATTGTATTGGAAAATTATGCATTCCCCGGGGGCATGCTTATAGGAACTGATAGTCATACGGTTAATGCCGGTGGTCTTGGAATGATTGCCATAGGTGTTGGTGGAGCTGATGCTGCTGATGTTATGGCGGGTTTGCCATGGGAATTGAAAATGCCTAAATTAATCGGTGTTAAATTAACGGGTTCGCTTCCGAAATGGGTTGCACCTAAAGATATTATTTTAAAACTTGCCGGCTTGTTGACTGTGAAAGGGGCAACAAATGCTATTATTGAATATTTTGGCGAAGGTACTCGCAGCTTGTCGTGTACGGGTAAAGCAACTATTTGTAATATGGGGGCAGAAGTGGGGGCAACAACCTCTCTTTTTGCCTACGACGATTCTATGAAAGAGTATTTGTCGTTTACCCAGCGTGACGACATTGTGGAAATGGCCGATTCTGTTTCTTCGTTTTTAGTGCCTGATGCTGAAGTGGAGGAACAACCGGAAAAATATTATGATTCGGTAATTGAAATAAATTTATCTGAACTGGAACCATATATTAACGGACCATTTTCACCTGATGTTGCAACACCATTGTCTGAATTCGCTGCTCGTGCAAAAGCTGAAGGCTGGCCTCTCGATTTGCAGGTTGGTCTCATTGGTTCGTGTACAAATTCTTCGTATGAAGATCTCACACATGCGGCTTCGCTTGCTCGTCAGGCGTATGAGAAAAAAATACCTATTACTACCGAATTTTATGTTACACCGGGTTCTGAAA
>JAWOEL010000095.1:0-37658 GCA_046482735.1 Bacteroidales bacterium
TTTTCCAAACAATTCATCTATTGTTAGCCTATCAGGACGAATACGCGGGTGTGTAGAACGCCACAATGCGGGTTCATTATCAATCCCAAAACCATCTATTCCACCTTCTCCGACTTCGCCTAACACTTCTGTTAAATAGTGTACATATTCATCAATATATACTACGCCATCAGTTTTATCGGGTTCCAAAGAAAATTCTGCATTTTTACGAAACACTATAGAATCCCAGCGACTGCTCGGTGCAGCTTCTTCTTCGGACACGGAACCGTTTCCGTCGGCAGCAACAAAACCGGCTGCCTGAAGTGTTATCAGAGAATATTGATTTCGTGCATGAGCATCCTGCACATTCTCTATGACCGGTTCTGCCGGTACTGTTTCGGTATTTCCGGAACTATTAATAAAATACCCATCTGAAATATGATGATAATCCTCACCGGCATTGGAATAATTATTTTCCCAATTGTAGGTAGTAGTTCTGTTACCGCCCCAACGCATGGCTGAGGCATGGTCTGTTGGCACATTTGCGCCATATATATACGGACTAATTGGTGAACGGTCTTCTGCCACATTCACATTTACCTGCACATCCTGTGCATGCACAAAACTTATTGCGAGAAATAAACTCACAAAACATGTAATTCTCTTCATAGATTTAGTATTTATTCATAAAAAAACCTTGGTACAATAAAACAATTATACCAAGGATTCCCCTGTATGGTTTGTAGATAAAAATTATTTTTCTTCTTTAAACGGACTACTTGTAGTAACTGTTCCATCTGCTAACTCATAGTAGATTTTCCCGTCAACAGAATATACTAACGGGATACCTTTTTTTCTGTTTTCTTGTTGAATCTTACGAATTGCATGATTTCCTATTGATTCAATCTCAAATCCTTTTAAATAAAGATTCAAATCAGAAAATTTTTTAACTTCCATAGTTAAACATTTTTAAAATTGTTCAACAAATTTATAAAAATATTCTTTATTTTTTATATAAAATTGATTTTTTATTCCTAACGCTATTTCCATAAATTTATTTTCGGAGTTATATACCAAAAACCACTTGTCTGCCAGATTTTTATAGTTTAACCAAAAATTTTCTTTGCTACGATAATAGCGACGTATCACGTCTTTGTCGGGCACATGATGTCCACCTTTCAGTACGCGTTCTTTTATACGTTCTATACACACAGTGGGTGAATACAAAAAAACATATACTAAAATAACCTCATAGCCGTCTTTATGAAATTCGGGTATCATTTTGTTTAAATACGATCCTGAGAGTGTGCTTTCTATTAAAATACTGAGACCTTTTTCTTTATATTCTTTCAATTGGGTAAAAAAAACTTTACCGGCACTTACACTTGCTTTACCCATATCTGTAGGATTTAAACCTTTTGCTATATCATCTGCATTTAAGCATTCCATTGGGTGCATTGCCAAATAACTACGAGTAAACGTAGTTTTTCCGGATCCATTCGGTCCTCCTATAATAACTAATTCTTTTTTTTCTGCCATTATATGTAAAAATCGATTCTTCTATCAAATATATATCGCACAGTAATACACACCAAATATCACTAATTTACTGTACATGTCTATATATTTACTTAAATTTTTTTCAGAAAGTTTCAAAAAAAAGGCAGAGATGAAATCTCTGCCTCGCATCCTAAATAAATACTAACCTAAGAAAGGTCTGTTGAGAAGATTGTATAATTTTTTAAATTAATATTTCAAATATCAACAGGACAAATTTATGACAGAAAACAAAAAAAATAATGTTGTTAGCACACTATTTCATTTTTTTTTGGTGAATGCCACAAATTTAAGGGTAAATGTCTTTTTTTTCTCTGTAAATCATCTATAGGCTTTACAAATATGCATAATAGAATTATTACTGTCTATATGTACTGTATCGACACCGGCTTGCTCTGCTCCTCTCAAATTTTCTGGTTTATCATCCAAAAAAAGTGTCTGTGAAGGTTCAATATTTGCGTGGTTCATTACATGTGTATATGTCAGGGTATCTGGTTTTCGTCTGTGAATTTCATGAGAATACCATACATTATCAAATAAATCATGCAGAGTATATACAATACCTTGTTTCCGCATATTTTCCTCAAATGCTTGCACGTGCAGTTCATTGGTATTACTCAATAAATGAATAGAAAAATGTTTTCGCACATTTTGCAATAAAGATACATGCTCGATCGGGAAACCTAACAACATTGCATTCCATATATCTATAAAATCATGCCGTGACAAAGGTTTTACGACTGCATGCTGCACGGCTGATATAAATGTGTCAGTAGAAATTTTTCCACATTCATATTCATAAAATCGTGCTCGCTCTATAAGAAGAGGCATTACGTCTTTGGTGGCACAATCAAAGTAAGGAGCTAATTGTGAAAAAGTTTTATCTTCATCCAAACGATATATGACTCCTCCAAAATCAAATAATAAGTGTGTATACGTATCTAAATTCATATGTTTATTAATTTATTAATTTGTTTATAAACCACGCAAGAATGGCATATTTCTAACGTAACCATTATACTGTACATGTTTATATTGTTTTTGATTAAAGATTTTTTTCATATTCTGGTATAGTTGATAAAAATGTGTATTTTTTTTTATCAAAATCTATATGACATACAAAACTATCAATACCATTTGTAACCACCAAAAAAGGGGCTTTCATAGCAATATTATAATGGGCAATTTGTTCGAAAACCATTTGCGTGATTGAAACATCAGGAGATTTACACTCAACCAAAACTAATGGCTTTCCGGTAGTATCATATGATAAAATATCTGCCCGTTTTTGTAAAGAATATACCTCTAACCCAACTTCTGAATTCATTAAACTACGAGGATATTTTTTTTCGTGTATTAAATAATGAATCATATGCTGCCGAACCCACTCTTCAGGGGTAAGACGAACAAATTTTTTTCGCAAAATATCAAACACATACAATTTGTTCTGTATTTTTTTTAACGATAAATTATATTGAGGTAAAGAAAGTTTATACATTTTGTGTACTTTTACATTCCAAAAATACAAATAATCTTAGTGACAACATATCATGGATTATAAACAAATTATACAAAACATACAAAAAAAAATATTTCATCCGGTATATCTTCTCTCGGGTGAAGAGCCATACTATATCGATATAATTTCGGACTACATAGAAGATTATGCGTTAAGCGAGGAGGAAAAAGGATTTAACCAAACCGTACTATACGGCAAAGACTCAGATGCTCAGTCTATTGTACAGATGGCAAAACGATATCCTATGATGGCTAATCATCAAGTCATTATTATAAAAGAAGCTCAAGATTTAAAAAATATTGAAAAACTCATATATTATACCGAAAAACCATTACAGTCAACAATTTTGGTTATTTGTTATAAATACAAAACTCTTCCAAAATCTCACAAACTTACCAAATCGGTAACCAAAGCAAAAGGTCTGGTTTTTGACTCTCCGAAAATTAAAGAGTATAAGATAACCAGTTGGATAATGCAATATGTAAAAGAACATGCGTATTCTATACATGAAGAAACTGCTAATCTTTTGGGTGAATATTTGGGAACAGACTTACATAAACTGGTTAATGAGTTAAACAAACTCATGTTTTTACTACCCAAAAAGTCAACTATCACAAAACAAGATATTGAAAAAAACATTGGTATTTCAAAAGATTATAACATTTTTGAACTGCAAAATGCTTTTGGACAAAAGGATGTATTAAAAGTTCATACAATTCTGAATAATTTTGCTGCAAATCCTAAAAACCATCCGCATCAAGCTATCATATCGAGCCTATTTCAATATTTTAAAAAAATATTACTACTATACTTTGTATCAAGCAAATCTAATACAGACATTGCTCAACATACCGGAATACCACCGTATCCAAACATTATAAATCAATACCGGGGGGCACAAAGAAAATATTCAGCAAAAAAATTAGCTCGCATTATTTCTCTATTACGAGAATACGATTTAAAACTAAAGGGCGTTAATTCATCTTCCACACCTCAGGAAGATTTAATGAAAGAGCTTGCTTTTAAGATATTACACTAAATTTGTATGCCGAAAAAAATTCTCTATATCGTTCCTCACCGATATGCCCGTAGTCCCGGTCAACGTTTTCGTTGTGAGCACTTT
The DNA here is from genome assembly GCA_046482735.1 of Bacteroidales bacterium. Lineage (GTDB taxonomy): Bacteria > Bacteroidota > Bacteroidia > Bacteroidales > UBA1715 > JAQICB01. The sequence goes on from JAWOEL010000095.1 coordinate 4,179, forward strand.
ATTCCACACTTACAAAAAAACGGCTATAACATTACCTATTCATACTTACTTTCTAAATGGGACGATACTTATTTTTATAAAAAAGGGGCTTATTTTTTTAAAAGTATTATTTTCATAAAGGCTTTGCTAAGACGTATTCGCGATATATTTCGTGCACCATTTTATGATATTATATTTGTATATCGAGAAGCTTTTATGGTAGGAACCTGCTTTTTTGAGAAAATATTTAATTTATGTTCCGGTGCATTAATTTATGATTTTGATGATTCAATATGGCTTCATGATACCTCTGAGGGAAACAAAAATTTATCATGGCTCAAAAAACCATCAAAAACTAATGCTATAATTTCTTTTGCTGATTTAACGATAGTAGGCAATCATTATTTGGCACAACACGCACAACAATTTTCAAAGAATGTTGTCGTTATTCCAACTACTATCAACACACGCTATCATATACCGTTACCGAAAAACAGAAACAAGTCTCCAATAATAATCGGATGGACAGGAACAGATACAACTCATCGTCACTTACAAACAATAGAACCGGTTTTAGAAAAAATATTCAATAAATACGGTGCATCGGTTCAATTTCACGTTATAAGTAATGTGCCATATGTCAGCAAATCTGTACCAATAGTATGGAAAAAATGGTCACTGGATAACGAAATTGAGACACTTTCTCAATTTGACATTGGCATCATGCCTCTGCCAAACGATGCTTGGTCTCAAGGCAAATGTGGCTTTAAAGGTTTACAATATATGTCATTAGAAATCCCAACTGTTATGTCGCCTGTTGGTATTAATATAGACATTATTTCCCATTCACATAACGGGTTTTTGGCTCACACAGAACAAGAATGGCTCGAGGCATTAGAATTACTCATTGAAAACGAACATACCCGTACTATAATCGGACAAAAGGGGCGAAAAACAATTATTACAAACTATTCGGTAGATGCGTACAAAAAAACGTACGTAGATTTATTTAACAATTTAAGTTCGCTTAAATGTTTATAACGTGAGTTCGATATAATTTTTGAGTTCAGACTACTCTACACATAAAATTACGATACATCTAAAAAATGTACTGAATTCAGGTAATAAACTTACCTAAAAATGGTATTTTGTGATATTCAAATTTATAATACGGAACCAATTTTGCACCAAAACCTTTATAAAAATTAGCAACGCCGGAAACATTTGAACCTTCAAAATCCAAAACCGATATTGACTGAGAATAGGAACGAATAAAAGAATCTATAATAGCAAACATTGCACGTTTCTCCTTGCCTTCTGCATTTGAGGCTGCTAAAAAATAATATGCTTTGTGTTTACTAATTATAAATACCGCCACAGCTATTATTGAATTACCCGAATACACAGCTAAACATTGCAATATATTTTTTGAATAAAATACGCGTAATAAATGCTCTAAAACTCGCCAGTAAGATTGTGGTAAAGAATGAGGGACATTGTAATTATAAAATTGAATAACATCATCAACGGAAACAGAAACCACTTCATGTATTACAGAGTATGCTTTTTTTATATTTCGGCATGTATTTTTGTTAAACTGCGAATATATATCATCACATGACTGTGAAATATCGAGTTCAAAATTTGGCTCTTCTATATGTTTATTCCATGTACGTAAGGGTATATTCGAAAAAAAACGAACACTTACATACCGCTTCAAAAAACGGGTAAATTTTTTTCGTATTTGTACAGGAAGAGGTTCAGGCGAAAATATACCCAATTTTTGACAATATGGTGGTTGAACAACATACGATACTCCATACATTTTCTTTTCAGGAATCGGCATTACAACTTCATAATCATCCATAACAACGGCATTCCAGCCGGGAGACACACTATTTAAAAACCAACTATATGCATACACTTCAGCATTATAAGATTTATCAATACAGGCATCCCATTTTGCAGTATCTATTTGACTATGTGAAAAATATTGAATCATTTAAATATTCGTTGATATAATGAACGAAAAAAATTAGGCCGTTTACGTTTATTATACGCACGAGACTTTTTTCTATTTTCTCTCATACGCTTACGCACTTCTTTAGACTGAATCCTATCATGGTGATCTTCATATTCTTTTGTTTGTTCTCTATCTCTCTGACGCATGTTTCTTCGAGCCTGCCCCTTTCTTAAAGGTTTTTCAGATTCTTTATTTTCTTCTTTCACTTTTGCATCTGCTTCTTGTTGTGACTTTTCCGGACTTTCTTCGGGTATGTACACATCTCGTTGAGACCGACACTGTGTAGTCATAACCAGAAAAGACACTAAAAAAACACCAAACAAATAAAATATGCGTTTAAACATTCTCTGAAGAAATTATATATGTATTTTTGTTACTCACAAATATAAAATTTAAATCACGAATTATAAAACATATATCGTACTATTATAAACAAAAACATACTAAGCAATTTCAGTCAAATAGATTGTAAAAAATTATATGTGCATTATATTATACCAAGTATAATAGACATTAAAAACTTGGTAAACCAAAAAACTATCAATCATTACTCTATGAAAAGTAAAAATATATTTATAATCATTTATGTACTGACATGTATACTATCATCGTGCAATAAGGATCATAATCCGGTTCCTCAAACATCATTAAATAACGTGTTAATTTATAATATTGAAGATGATCCTGAATACTCAGATGTACGAAATTTATACGGTTCTGTTTATTACGACAGAAATAACATCTGTGATGGTTACAATTGCAATGGCATTATAATTTTTAGAGCAAAAATTGAAGATGCTCATGATGACTTTAAAGTTTTTGACCGCACCTGCACACACGAAGCAGGCAATTGTGCTCTGAATATTGATTCTGAATATTCAGAAAAACTTGTTTGTCCATGTTGTGGTTCAGTATTTAACATGATAGGTGAATATATGGAAAAAGGACCCGCAAAATATCCACTACAACAATTTGACTGTAATTATTCTGACGGAAATTTGAGAATATATTAAACGCGTTTTATATAACAGAAATAATTAAAAATTAGAGCAAACACATTTATATACACCAAATTTATAATATGATTTTCGTACCATCTTGTGCATGATACGAACAATCAAGAAAATTATACTCACTTGCAACACTTACCCGCACACCGAATGAATACTTAACCTTCCACTTTAAAACTAAAGGAATAACACCTTTGGTTAAATATCCAGCGATAACCGGATGCACCCTCACCTCCACATGCTTAATATGTAGAACCTTTGTAATATGACGGATATCCAGTTCAATTTTATTAATAAAATTAATGCTTGGTGATATTTGCCCGGTACCCGAACAATTAGGACAAACCTCGTCTGTATTCAACTTTAATTCAGGACGCACACGTTGACGAGTAATCTGCATTAAACCAAATCTACTTAAAGGCAAAATATTATGTTTTGCTCTATCAGATGCCATAGCATCTTTCATGGTTTCAAATAAATTTCTTTTATTCTCAGCCGTTCGCATATCAATAAAATCCACCACGATAATACCCCCCAAATCACGCAAGCGAATTTGGCGAGCAATTTCAATAGCAGCATGTTTGTTTACATCGAATGCATTAGACTCCTGATCATTCTCAAATTTTGTACGATTACCACTATTTACGTCAATTACATGAAAAGCTTCAGTTTTTTCGATAATTAGATACGCACCATTTTTAACAGGGACAGTTTGCCCAAAAGAACTCTTGATCTGTCGTTCAATACCAAATTGTTCAAAAATAGGCGGTCCGGCAGAATACAACTTCACAATTTTAGCCCTATCAGGTTCAATAGATGAAATATATTCTTTGAGTTCATCGCGTACATCAACATCATTCGTAATAATATTATTAAATTCGGGTGTAAAAATATCACGCAATAAAGCCGAAACACGACTTATTTCACTCATAATTAGAAACGGAGCTTTAACCTTATTTTTTCTAATTTTTCTCAGTGCTTTTTCCCACTTATCTATTAAAACACGAATTTCCCCTTCAATATCCGAAATAGAAGAACCTTCAGCAGCTGTACGCACAATCACCCCATAATTATTGGGAGTTAAAGCCCGCACCACACGCTTTAACCGAGATTTTTCATCAGTAGATTTTATTTTTTGAGAAATAGATATTTTATTTGAAAATGGTAATAAAACAATATTTCTACCAGCAATAGATATTTCAGAACTTAAACGAGGTCCTTTTGTAGAGATAGGTTCTTTCGAAATTTGAACCATAATATGTTGCCCTGGTTCCAGAACATCAGAAATATTACCATTTTTATCAATATCAGGCAATCTGCTAATTTTCTGAAACTGACGAACAGATTTAGAAGACAGTGAATCTTTTAATAATTTAGATAAAGAGCTAAACTGAGGTCCTAAATCATGATAATGCAAAAATGCATCTTTATCATATCCTAAATCAACAAACACGGCATTTAAACCGGATATAACTTTTTTAACTTTTGCAATATAAATATCACCAACTGCAAATTGTGAAGTATTTGTCTGATTTCGAATTAGTTCAACTAAATGATTGTCTTCTACAAGTGCTATATCAATCTTAGAATCCTGACTTCGTATAATTACTTCTTTTTTCACTCGTAAAATTTTTCATATTCACATGACTTTTTGTAATTTACTTCAACAAAAAATCAATAAACGCACCATACACCATAAATAGTAATCCTTTGATGCAATGTATGCTTCAAAGGATTACAAATTACTTTATTATGTATAAAACTTTATTTTTTCTTATGTCTATTTTTTCTGAGACGTTTTTTTCTTTTATGAGTTGCCATTTTATGGCGTTTGTGTTTTTTTCCGTTCGGCATAATTAATCCTCCTATTAAAATTATTTAACATTATCTTTAACTGCATTCACAAATGTTTTTGCCGGTTTAAATGACGGCACATTGTGTGCAGGTATTATAATTGTTGTGTTTTTTGAAATATTTCGTGCTGTTTTTTCTGCCCGCTTTTTAATTACAAAACTACCAAAACCTCGGAGATATACATTATTACCACTCTGTAACGCTTCCTTTATCGCCTCCATTGATGATTCTACGGTTTTTTGAACTATTACTTTCTCAACACCAGTTTTTTTCGAAACTTCATTTACAATATCTGCCTTTGTCATTTTTTCTTATGTTTTAATTATCAACTAATTAAGTTTAATCTCGTTTTGAGGGAACAAATATAATATAATTAATTTAAACGAAATAATAAAAAAATAAATAATATGCGAAAAATTCTATTCCTTAAGAAGAGGATCATTTGAATCTTTTGCTTTATCTGCACAATTTTTGTTCTTATTTCTATATCTATACGTAATAACTACGAAGCTATCGGAAATAGTATCTTCAAATGGCACAGTTAATTCCTCATCTTTGTACAAAATTAATTCGTAATCATACACACCCGAAGCAAGTATTTTTGAGTTATAATACTGATAGTATTCTAATTCTAAATTTGTGGGAACAAATCCCTGAAACACATTACTTACATTATCATAGTTTTCGTAATTTCTAATTTTAATTGTATCGCCGGGAACAAGTATACGTAACTTATTGTATGGGAATTTTTTTATTCCTTCAATATAAAATACTGAATTTATTTTATCGTTGTGCTCCTCATACGGGTTTTCCCGACACGGACACAAAGAGTCTGCTCCCCTTCTCATTGCAGCATATGCAGAATCCTGACTACAAACTTTATCTTCATCATATTCACTTGGCCGAACATAATCATTGGCTGTTTCATCCCACACCATTGAATCACAAAACTCATAATTATTAATAGTCATAACAGGATAAATAACAATACTGGAATCTTTGCCAAATTTCACTTCCTTAACTTGTATTCCTTCATAATCGCAATTTAGGACCTCTTCTTCTGGCTCACATGAGGTAAGTATAATACCACACATTGCTAAAATTAACAGAACAAAATAACTAGTTTTTTTCATAGTCAATATTTTATATTTTTCTTAATTTATGTATTGTAACATACAAAGTTACATTTTATTCCTGAATTTAATAAAATTTATATTCAAATATACTATTATTTATATTATTTTTCAATAAATTAGTAATATGAAATTACTTTTTCCTTTATATAAAATCCCCGTTTTCTATATTCTTTTAATTGTAATTATACAAAGTATAGATTCCTTTTTCTCAATATCTTTTTCTCAACTCGGGGTTAAACCTCTAGAAATAGAAGGTTTGGTAGGAATTCTGTTTGCTCCTCTTATTCATGGTTCCTGGGGACATGCACTCTCAAACATTAGCACATTAGTTATTTTATGCGGGGTATTGTTTTATCATTTTCATTCTGCTTCTCGTATAATATTCTGGTCGTCCTACTTTTTCCCACTAATCATTACATGGATTATTGGTCGCGATTCGTACCATATTGGTGCCAGTGGTGTTGTATATGGGCTTATGGCTTTTTTAATTTTTATTGGTTTTTTTACCAAAAAAAGGTATATTTTAGCTATTTCATTTGCTATTTTGTTTTTCCATAGTGGATTCTTATGGGGGATAATCCCTCAAGAATCTGGTATTTCATGGGAAACTCATTTAGGCGGATTCATTACTGGTACGGCTCTTGCTTTTTTATTTAAAAAATTCCCTTTTTATCCATATGAATTCCCTAAAAAAGAAATATACTCACCTCAGTCTTCAACTCTCGACAACACTATTTCATATACGTACATTACAAGAAAACATTCGAAGTCTGATAATAACGTATAACGAAACACTCATACGCCTTCCTGATTCTCAATGTTATGCAACATGTGATACAATTACAACACATTAAAATGACCATTATTTTTTTATAAATGTTGAGTGCAAGACAGTTCCATCAATACAGTAGACCTCAATCATATATAATCCGGCAGGTATCGATTGTATTGAAAATTGATTCTGTACTATAGTATCAATATTTTTGGTATATCCTGTACCATCAACAGAAATCAATAGAATAGATGTGATTGATTTGTCTACATCAATTCTAATGAAATCTGTAGCCGGATTAGGATACACAATATGCGAGGCAATATCTCCTTGCGGAAGATCTGTTTTCGTGGTCACAATATTACTCTTAGAAACTATAGAATCTGTTACTGTATTATGCACACATAAACGATAGGCCGAATACGTATTAGGTATTTGAATAGAGGTATCGGAAGCTGATATACGTGATATTGTATCCTGTAATTGCCCATTCATGCCGGCTACTAATGAATATGAAAAATTAAGATTGTACAAACTATCCCAAAATAAGGTAATATCAGTATCTGATTCTTTACTATCCAGATACAAAAGGGGCATCGTGTTTGAAACAGCTGATTCTTCACTGCAAATATCAAATGCGGTCACGGCAAATCTTTGTGTTACGTCGGGTTTTTCTAAAAGTGCATATGTATTTTCTGTACTTTGCACAAATATAGGGGAAGACATGGTACTGTATATACCATATTCGTCAATTACGTGGGAGTTATTCTGACTTTGCCATTCAAGCAATACAGACTCACCATCTTCGGTAAATGTGGTCGTCTGTAACATTGGCTTTTGTATATGATGTGTAGAAAAATGTACAAAAAATTCCTGTTGAAACGTTGTGATATCATCTTGAATAGTTAATAAAACACGATTTGAAAAATCTATACATGAATCTTCAACAGTTACAGATAACACATCATCATTCACCACTGCTTGAATATGAGGCACTCCTTCAACTTGAACAGTATAGACGGGGTTTTTATCATACGTATAATACTCGGATAAATTAATTTGTGTTTCGTATAATAACTCATGTAAGTAAACATCTTCTATTGCAAATACTTTACGCATCCCTAATGATAAATCTTTAATATATACATTTTTTTCATTTTCTACGTGTGCACTATCTCGATCTATATATAAACGTACACCAACAATTTTGTTTGAATCAAGTACGTGTTTCTCATTCCGATACCCGGCATTAGAAACATGCCACCATTCAGTAGACTGATTATCGGACATCTCGGAATCCCATTGTATAGAAACTTCATCCCATTTAGATTCATCTGCACCATCAATTCCACCTTGAGTTTCACTTATAACAACTTGTGGAGTATAAACCGTACTTACTTTACCATTTACATCAATTAAGTCTGCATGTATAATTGCATTATGAGAAGATTGAACTTTAAAATGACACATCCGATTATTTGGATTTGAAAAATCAACAGAATATCCGGTTACCGTATCATGTACTTTCGGTAAACCATACTCATCATGAGTAAAAATAGTATTAGTATCATATACTCCATCAACAGTTACAAATTCGATATATTCAGAAATAGATGATGATTGTTTTTTTTCTGCCTGTATATGCACCATTTCTGTTTGCACATCAGGCACATAGGATTGTGTTGTATTAATTCTGTCAGAAGAAAAGCCGACATAATCAGCCGTTACAGATAGGGACTCAACCTGTTGAGTTCGATCGCACACTCGCCACATATTATCAAGACTTTGAGTACCAATAATAACATTGCGAATAAAAAACTCTTTTGTTTGGCCGGGTGAACCAAAACCAGCAGGATCCATAAACAAATACACCCCGGCAATTGCAGAAGAATCTAAATAATGAACATCATTGCGATGACCTTCTGTTGTACGTTCCCACCAATATTCCGACAATTCATCTCTCATTATACCATAATTACCGGAAGATTGAATATGAGGTGACCAAACCATAGAAATTGTCTGCCATTTACTTTCATCAGCAGTATCAACACCACCAATTGTTGCATTAACTAAGACTTTTGCTTCGACTGCATTTGCTTTTTTTCCCTGAATATCAACAAGAGCAGCAAGACAATTAACAGATGATTCTGTTTGTATCTCAAAAGTTATTTTTCGTTGCATATCACGAGTCATGTTGACAGAATAACCAGATAAATAATCGTATGAAACTGACTCACCCTGCAAGTTTTTGGTAAATTTATTTCCCGTTTCTCCTTTTGCTACACACGTTAAAAACTCTAATGATGGCCATAGCGATAAATCAGACGGTTTTGTATACTCTACTTGCAAAATATCAGAAGATGGCCAATTTAAAACATATGAAGAATCATCAGATTGATGAAGATAAGACTCAAGAGAATCGACAAATAAAGAATCAAATAATGGTAATGAATACACCATTTTTGTCTTATCATCAACATTCCAAAGAGAATCTACATATTGAGAAAAAGTATATTGAAAAGAAAACAACATACCCACACAAAGTATATACAATTTTTTCATAAGATATTTGTCATACTATTTACTAAAAAATATTTGTTTAACGGCACAACAATCAGGATAGAATTACTATATGTTCTTAAATCATTCAACACTAAAACACTGCAAAACAAGACCATACACACCCAACAGAGCACTTTGACAACAAACGTAATACGTACGTATACTCATTTATTAGAAAAAAGGTTCAGGAAAACGCACACCAATCATTATTTCATGAGTACCATATGAATCTTTTCGTAATTGAGAGTAGGTTATATCATATGCATATGCAAAATAATATTTCTTCTCAAACGCATATCCGAGTAATAGAGTTACTGCATCTCCGGAGCGATACCCGATACCGGCCCACGCAGTTTTATCGTACACCAAACGTGCTGTAGCTTCAACTTGTAAAGGAGTCCGTGGAGATTTACGAAGCACAAGGTTTGGTTCCATAACAAAACCATAACTCAATCTGTAGTGATACCCTCCCATTAAACTAACATGTGTTGTCAACCTGTTTAAAGCACCATCAACACGAATCGTATCATCTACTTCGAGCACCGATAATTTATTATTAAACAATTGATCGGCTGTAATACCGGCATAATAATCACGTGATTTAATATACACACCTAAAGTTGCATCAGGTTTTATAAATGAATATTGATCAGGATCTAAATGTGGCTCATTATTAATAGTTACAAAAGAAGATGTATTTATAGAATAATTAATAAGACCAACATTTACTCCAAAAGATAAATCTGTAGAACGATCCAATGCTATTCTATATGCATACGCACCATACGCACCAAATTTTGAAAAAGGACCATATGTATCCTTATAAACATGTCCGCCCCATCCCATAGAAAGCACATCTAAATTTCCATGTACACTAAAAGAAGTAGTTAACGGAGCACCATCTATTCCAACATATTGATACCGCCGATTTACCTGAGCTTTCATAAAATCATCAGTTCCTGCAATTGCCGGATTTATTGCAAAATCATTCAACATATACATGGTATATATAGGTGTTTGTTGTGCCGACACCGATATAAACGTAACACACATCGATATAATAAGAAATAACTGTTTCATATCTTTATATTAATTAATTTTTATCTCGCATAACTTTGTACATTGTATTTCTTAAACCTAATTTCATATAACTTTTGCAACAATATAATACTACACTAAAAATATTAATACAAAATTGAAACAACTCCGGATTTAGGAGATGTGTTATATGCATCATTAAATTCTATCAAATAATAATATGCATTCATAGGCAATAATTTACCATCATTATTTCGTCCATCCCAAGGGTTTTCATAATAAGGGCCATCATTTTCATACACTTTCACTCCCCATCTATTATGAATAGTTACTGTAGCATCGGGACACATATGTAAATACGGTATCTCCCATGTTTCGTTATTTCCATCTCCATTTGGTGTTATTAAATTTGGAATAAACATATTTTCATACACATTAACAGCAACATGGGCTTTCTCTACACAACCATTTCGTGTAGTAGCTGTAGCATAATAATATGTTGGCTCCTGTGCTCGAATACGCAAACCATAATACCCAGATATATCATATGCAGCTTCATTTGTAACAGTATCAGACAAGTGACCCTGAGCATCTTTATTTTCGTTAAGACTAGACCACGCAACAGAAACAAATCCATCATCTAAAGGATCCTGATATACATACCACGGAGTAGGTTCTGGATTTATTAAAATATATTCGTTTTTAATAGCAAACACAGAATCTTCACCAACATAATTATCAAACACATCAACTACTTCTAATGCTAAATTTAAAGAATCATATTGTTTAATCATAAACTCAGCTTCGGGTGAATAACAGCCATCATATATATATTGAGATGTCACCACCGAACTATCATTATAATAGGTAGAAAGCGGATTTGCCCACACCTTAGAACCTGATTTATGTGTTAGTCTTGATGCAACATTTGCCTCTTCGGTATTCCATATATACTCAATCTCATCGGATTCTGCGGTATAATCATGTGTATAACTCATACCGGTATGAGTTTCCAACCGTAAAGAATCTCCCAGGCAAACAGACGCTTCATCAAAAATTCCTTCTTCTACTTGTGATATTTTATTAGTGAGTGAAACAAATGCATCAACTGTTCCGGCAGTAAATGTTTGTGAACATCCATTGGTATGAGTCAATGTAATAGTATATTCACCTGCTACAAGACTTTGTGCAAGTGGCGTATCCTGACTATCTGCATCACTCCATTCTATTGTATAATCTGAAAAATCCACACGCGTAGTATAATTATCACTAAGATTATAATTACCTTTTTTGGTAACAATTTCAACTAATTCTAAATCTCCATTTGGATCATTAGTAAGTAACTGTTCGTCTGTATAATAATTACAATGCGTATGTGAAACTTCTGTTGAAATAGTATCTATTACAACAGGATGTGTATAATTTGTAAATTCCTTAAAACAAATACCTAAAGAATCCTCTACACGAAACACATATTCACCGGCAGCTAATTCATCGCGAATGATATTTGAAGGATTTTCTTCATAAAATGTATACTCATCAGAATTGTGCCATTTAAATTTGTACGGTGGATTATGACCATAGACAGAATCCACAATTATTTTTCCTGTTTCAGACTGAGACGCACATCCGGTTTGTTGCACAGTAAATTCAGCTACAATAGGTGTTGGTTCTTCAAAATTATACGTAACTGAATCACTTACACACTCACGTGAATCCGTTACACGTACCGAAAGTAATCCGGTAGATATAGAATCGAGATGCAAAGAAGAATTAGACAATTTCTCACCATTCATATACCAATTAAAATCATATCCGGGATGACCACCCGAAACATACGCAGTAAGATCACCAGTTCCACCATGACAATAAATTGGTCGTGTTTCTTTAAAATTAAATGTCATTGGTTTAGGATTGCGTAAGGTATCAAAGGTATATGAAACCTCACATCCACGAGAATCCTCAACATACACAGTATATACACCTTGAGACAATGATTCGGCCCGTAATGTATCGAGTTCTGCATCATGTTCCCATGAATACGTAAATGGTTTATACCCATTATTTGTGCCAACTTCGAGTGCACCATCAGAATCACCAATACAAGAAATCAATTCACGTTTTGATTCATATAAACTAAAATCAGACACATCATCAACTTTTGCACTATCTTTTACAACACAGCCATGCCCGTCAGTTATTGTAATACCAATATACTCAGGATATACTGAATCTATAGATGGACCCATAGTACCATCTTCCCACTCAAATGTTAATTCCACACCATTAAGTACTTCCACATGCATTTCCCCGGTAGAATCCTTACAATAGGATGGCATATCTGTAATAAAAAAACGTTCCAACTCCGGATTTTGTTCAACAGTAAATGTCTTTTGCACATCACACACACTTGAATCCTCAGTTACCGTTACAGTATAATCACCTGCTTTCAGGTCTGTTATAAAACTAGTAGAGTCTCCATTTGACCATTGATAAGAATAATTATTGCTCACACCATTGCTCGCTTTAACCTCTAATGTGCCGGTGGAATCACCATAACATACAATATCCTCTTTATTTTCTAAATGCACTTCAATTGGTTTTTCTTCGACATCAATAACAGTTGAACGTTTACATTCGTTATCGTCCGTAACAGTCACGGAATATTGACCTGAGCATAATGAATCAGCATAATGCAACGTATCTCCATTTGACCATGAAAAAGAATACGGCTGTTGCCCACCCGACGAAATAACTCTGTAAGATTCGTTACATGGAGTACAAAATGTAATTGCACGACGCTGAACTTCATCAATAGATAAATCAGAATTATCATTAAGAACTAACATTGTATCAAGCGAACAACCATTATCATCTATTATCGTTAATTCATATACATCCGGCAAAACATCTTCTATTATGTGTGAAGTTTCATCATTACCCCATTTATACGTATACGGAGCGAAACCACCAAAAGGACTCACATCTATTTTCCCGTTAGGCACATTACAATCAGGTTCAACCATACTTGCACTTAAACCTAATCGAGGTATAGTATCGACAATATCAACACTATCTATCAACGTACATCCATTAGCATCACGTACTTCTACATATTGCCATCCAACACATAAATTTGTTGCAGCAGAATCTGTTTCCGATGAAGACCATTCATACGAATATGGTTTTGTGCCCCCATCAGCCAATATTCGTGCTTGAGCATCGCACTTACCACCACAACTCACACTTGTTGTATTATCAATTGTTGAAGATAATTTCGGTGGTTCAGTTATTGTTACCTGTGTCGTCACCTGACATTCCTGAACATCTGTCATTGTAGCAGTATACACACCCGGTGCCAATCCACTATTCAAATTAGTAGTTATATCCCCATTATCCCATTCTACTTGATAATACGGACCAACACCACCTTCGGCTTTTGCTATTGCCCATCCATTATCAGCACCATTACAAGTTATCATAGATGAATCCGCAATAAAAGCACGCAACACATTTTCCTCAACAAATCGAATAGAATCAATAGCTGTACAATTATTAGCATCTCGTGCATATACAAAATACAAACCTTCGGAAAGGTTATCTACTTCCTGTGTAGTTGCACCATTAGACCATTCATAGGTATAATCTCCTCCCCCTTCACTAGCATAAGCAATAGCTGAACCATCAGCTCTTCCTGCACACCGAATTTTCACATTATCACTCTCGGCTGCTACAATAAGAGAAGATGTATCAGTAACTTCAAAATTTTTAGATATAGCACATCCATTAGTATCCTTTACTACAACTGAATAAAAATCAACTGCCAAATTACCTATAGAATCAGTAGTTTCACCATTTGACCATTCATACGTATAAGGTGCACCGCCAGAAACTACTTCGACATATGCACTACCAAGATTTTTATTACACGGCGTTGGTGTTGTTCCATAATCCTGAAAATACATAGTAGGCAATGTTTCAATAGTTACATCACCAAAAGCCTCACAACCATTCACATCCGTAATTGTTACAGAATATGTTCCCTCAGATACATCAGCTATAGTTTCACCTACATGCCCATTATCCCATTCATAGGTGTATGGTGCTGAACCATTGACAGCCATAGCAGTAGCCTCACCATTAGATTGATTCGGACAAAGTACATCAGACTTTTCAAAATCTACTGTAAAATCATTTACATTACGCAAATCAATCTCACCTACCACCGAACAACCATTATCATCAGTCACCGTAACAGAATAAATTTCCGGCACCAAATTTTCAATCGTATCATTTGTTTCACCGGTGTTCCATTTATATGAATAATCGTCTGCAACTGTTCCACCTTCGGCCTCAACCCATAATTTTCCTTTGGTAACATCATTACACACATCAGCTTCTATAAATAAAGAAACTACTATTGTATCCGGTTCAGTTAATTCATATGTTTCTTCATTTATACAGTTATTTGCATCAGTTACGGTAAGTGAATATTCACCGGAGAAAACCTGACCGGTATTCCATTCTGTTGCTCCATTCGACCACTCATATGCATATGGAGCTGTACCACCTTTAGTAGTAGTACCTATACGACCAGTTTCACCATTACACTCAATAGGTGTCAAAGTAAACAGAGAATCCTCCAATAATGGTGGTTCTGTTATTGTATGAGATGATGTTGCTATACAATTATTTGCATCAGTAACTGTTACAAAATATGAGCCTTTACCAACTGTTTGTTCCGGCAAGTCAACCAAATCAGGATTATCCCATTCATACGATTGTACATGACTTGTTCCTCCTGATACCTCAACACGCAAATCAATATTTTCATCACCAAAACAAGCAACAGCATCTGGTGCAGGTGAACCATCCTCTGCACGAATTTCAGCTACAAGACTATCAGGCTGATCCAAATCAAATATCACCGAATCAACACATCCATGTGCATCAATAAACTCTATTACATATTCCATGCTTTGTAAATCTGCCCGCGAAGAATTATTATATGTAGAATCATTATCTGGATCGTTCCATTTATACGTATATCCGGGAGTACCACCTGTTGCAGATATTTTTGCCGTTCCATTTGTGTCACCATAGCACAAAGGCATAGAATATTCGTCTACAGAACCTTGAATATATGTTTCTGGTTCAGTAATCTCAAACTGAATACTATCATTACACATATTTTCATCAAACACACGCACCTTATACTCATCGGCAGACAACGCTTCTCTACTTTCACCGGAACCCTCATCAGACCATTGATAATCCAGCGAACCAACACGATTAATTGTTGACAAATACGCTTTACCAGTTGGTATACCTTTACATAATAAATTTTCGGAACTATCTAATGATACTTCAATTTTCACATCTGGTTCAGTAATAGTAAAAGAAGTAGTATCGGTACAACTAATTTTATCTATAGCAACTACTGTATGTTCTCCTGCCGGTAAATGATCATTAACATCGCCTACATGTCCATCACTCCACTCATACACATACTCCCCGGTTCCGTTAATAGCTGTAGCAGAAACCTCTCCGGTTGACTCTCCCTTACATAAAACATTATGTTGAATATTCGCAGAAACTTCAACATATGTCGTATCTATAGGTACTGTATCAGACAATATTTGACAACCTATTTCATCTGTTACTGACACATAATATTTTCCGACACCAACATCTTCCACATAATTAGTATCAGAAAAAACAGAAGTTCCATCTTCCTGTTTCCAACTATATGAATAGGAACCGACGCCTCCAGTAACTGAAACCTCTGCAATACCAACAGCCTGTCCTTCACATCCTGCTCCTTTCACCGAAAAAGTTTCTGCATAATACGGAATCGTTGTTAACTCTCGATCATCAACATTTTTAATATTAATGTCAATACTATCTATAGGGTTAACATAAGAAATATAAGAATTAGATTCTAAATTATTAAATGTATATGTGCTATCTGCTACAATTACATCCGTAACCACGGAACCTCCAGTCTTAATCAGAGTATACTGTATAGTATCGCCGGGATAATCAGTAACAGTAATGGTAAGTGAACCATTATATGGGTCTGTACAGGTAGGATCTTCCCATTCATATGAAGCAGTCTGAGAAAATGCTAAACTATGTACAAAAAGAAAAACTAAACTTGTATATATTAATTTCATATGCATCATGTATTTTATCAATAAAAATTATTCTGATATCATAAACTCAACCGTATCAAATTTTGAGCCCCCCAATACATTTACTTGTACCTTATCGAGGTATCCGGTTACAACAAAGGGAGTTATCAAAATATCTGAAAATCTACGATTATAATAAAAATAAGTGTATTTTGGGTTTTTAAACAAACCTTTTCGGCAATCGCTCAAAAAACTCAACACATCTTTACGTTTCAAATGCGTTAAAGCTCTACCATAATATGACTTTGCATCATTCGGATTTATCTGAATAGCTTGCGTATAATCCTCAATAGCACCATTAACATCTTTTAATTTTCGTTTAATATTAGCCATATTGGCATAAGCCACTCCATGAAGTGAATCTAATTGTGCAACCTGCATAAAATCATCTATTGCCTCCCAATAATTTTTACGTTTTTTATGCATTACACCTCTATTATAATACGCCCGCACAAATCGGGGATTAATATGTATAGCCTCTGTATAATAATCTAAAGCTTCATCTCTATTTCGCGTTTTATATTTCAAAAAAGCCGCATTATAATAAGAAACTGCATCATGTGGGTTAATTTGTATACTCAACTCAAAATCAGACAATGCACTTTTAGGAGTCTCCATTTCTAATTTTGCAATAGCACGATTATTCAGAGCTCTGGTATCAGTTGAATCAAACTCCATAGCTGCAGTATAATCAGCCACTGCTAATTTATACTCATACAAATTATAATACGCAAGACCTCTGTTAAAATACATATTATAACTCGGTTCTATTTCTATTGCTTTGGTGTAATCATCTACAGCTTCTCTAAAATCTTTAAAGATACTTTTCAATATACCCCTATAATAATATGCATCGGCACGGGCAGGATCTAACTCAATAACTTTCGTATAATCTGCCTGTGCTTTGCTAAAATTTTCATTTTTAGTTTCCAAAAAACCTCGTTGCAATAATAAAGACTCACTCGAAGGATTACGTTCAATTAAAAAATCAAAATCCTCTATTGCACCGTCATAATCTTGTAATTTATATTTAGCATGTGCTCTATGTTCTACTGCACGCATATAACGCGGATTTATTTCCATAGACTTTGTATAATCTTCTATAGCCTGCTCATAATCTTCTGACATATAAGAAAGTGCTGCTCGGTTATAATATGCCTTACCATATTCAGAATCAATAGAAATTGCATATGAAAAATCCTGTATAGCTTTATCTGTATTTCCCATTTCATAATGCACAACCCCACGATTATAATAAGCCTCAACATTACCCGAAAACAAATCCACGGCCGAGGTAAAATCTTCTAACGCCTGCTCATACTCCTTTGTATATACATGAATTATTCCCCGATACATGTATAAATTTGAATTATCGTATTCATAATTTAAAGCTGAAGAAACATCATCCAAAGCCTTTTCGAACTTTTTTTCACGAGTATAGACCTTAGCTCTGTTAATATACGCCGGAATATAATCTTTTTGTATAGATAACGCCTCTGTAAAATCGGCAATTGCATTATCATTATTAAAATATTGAGCCCTTACCACACCTCTGTTTACATACGCTTCAACATCTCGAGGGTTTCGCTTTATAAGAGCAGTAAAATCGGCTTCAGCCTCATCAAACAATTTATGTTTTGCCTTTGCAATTGCACGATTTATATAGGCATCTCGAAATGTTTTGTCTTTCGACAACACAAAAGAATAATTTTCAATAGCCTGTTCATATTCTTTTTGTGCAAACAACACATTAGCCCGCATATAATAAGCTTGTAAATTTGATGAATCAAGAGATAACACAGAATCAACATCAACAAGTGCCTCATCAGTCTTATGCATATTATTATAAATACGTGCACGTAACAAATACGCACGCACATTTGTGGGATCAAGATCAAACACTTCTTCTAAATCCTCAACAGCACTCTCAAAATCAGAAAGTTTATATTTTTCATACGCACGCTTATAATATGCATCAACATCACGTGGGTTTTCCTCAATTTTTTTACTTAACGCAAATATCTTACCCTTAAAATCAGCATAAGTTTCGTGAATAAAATCTTTAAAATATGAGTCGCTCCCTTGTAACATGGAAGACGTATCAAAACCAACCATTGGAGCCGTTCTGTATTTTACCACCTGTAAACTATCATGAATTTGTCCTATTACAGAAACTGCAATAAAAAGACAACTAGCTAATCCAAATATTTTTTTCTTGTGTAACATTAATTGCAATGTTTTCTAATTTTACCATAAGCCTCTTGCATACCCAATTCTCCGGATTTACTTAAATCATAACATCCTTTTTCTACCTGTGATATATTAATTCGCGACAATCCCCTGTAATAATAATATTGTGCACGCTCTTTGTGTTGCAACAATTTATTAAAATCTTTGATTGCTTCATTATAATACTCACGTGAATATTGCATAACAGCTTTGATATACAAAATTGAATAATTTTCGGGATATACCTCCAGTAATTTCTCATAGGTTTGTATTGCAGCCTGCTGATTGTTCATGTTATACTGCACAAACGCCAAATTCTGCAATGCTTCACTATCATCAGGAAGCTCACGAGTAACGGTAAAAAAATGAGGAATTGCCTCAGAGTATTCTCCCTGTTGCATAAACACCACACCCTGATTATAATGAGCATCAAGCATATCGGGATTTATTTCGAGTGCTTTCACAAAATCATTCATAGCCAACACAGTATCTTCAATATGCAAATAAGCATAACCACGATTCAAATAGGCAGGAGCATCATCCCCCTTAATATTAATTGCTCTGGTAAAATCAGATACAGCTTTATAATATTCTTCAGAATATAATCGAGAAATTCCACGATTATAAAACACATTACGAGAATCATTATTTAAAATCATAGCTTTTCTAAAATCCTCATCTGCAAATGTATACCGTTTCAACAACAAATTAGCACATGCTTTATTATATTGAGCAACAAAATCACCACTGGTAATATTTAAAATTGACTGACAATCACGCACTACTCCCTCATAATCCTTCATTATTATCTTCACACCTGCTCGTCTATGATAGCCTTCTACATCATATGGCAATAAATCAATATATTTTGTATAATCAAGCATTGCTCCCGCATAATTTTCGCGAAGTTGCTTTATAGCTCCACGGTTAAAATATGACGCAGCATGTTTAGGATTTATAGAGACTACCCGAGAATAATCGGATAAAGCCGAGTCAAATTTTTCTTGTTTTGTCAATAACCGAGCCCGATTATATAAAGCCTGATAATACGAAGGCTTCTCTTTCACAGCATGGGTAAAATCGGCATAAGCCAAGTCATATTTTTCCAACTCAAGAAACAACAAGCCCCTGTTATTATATGCAGCAACATTTGAAGGTGCTTTTGCGATAACCTTATCGTAATCGCGTATTGCACCACGAACATCTTTCATCTGCTCCTTCGCCAATGCTCTGTTGAAATATGCATCAACATAATTAGCATCTAAATAAATTGATTGTGTGTAATCAGCAATAGCCCGCGCATATTGCTGATCTCTCACTCGTGCATTGCCATTATTATAAAACTCTTCCGCACTTTGATTTTGAGCACACACAGCTGTTGCACACAATACGGATATTATTACTAAATGAATTTTCATCATGCCATTTTATCTTGTATGTACAAAGATAAAAAATAAATTGAAAAGTTGTCTGAAAGTGATAATTTATTAAAAAAAAACAACATTTTCTAAAAGAAACAACAAAAACTCTCTAATTCATAAAAAAATCTGTCTAAAAACAGTACTATTTATTAAATATAATTACTTACAAAAGAAGCATGTTTTAAATTTAAAAATTATTTTTGCCATACGGTTTTAAGAATGTATATTTGCAAACAAAAATTAAAAATTTTTTATATGGAAGGTTACTCTCTTTCACATTTGAAAGAATTAGAAGCAGAAGCTATTCACATTATTCGTGAAGTTGCCGCAGAATTCGAAAATCCTGTAATGCTTTATTCAATAGGTAAAGATTCATCAGTAATGGTTCGTCTAGCAGAAAAGGCTTTTTACCCCGGAAAAGTGCCTTTTCCACTTATGCATATAGATTCAAAATGGAAATTTAAAGAAATGATTGATTTCCGTGATTCATACGCAAAAGAACACAATTGGAATTTAATAGTAGAATACAACAAAGAAGGATATGAATCCGGTGTTGGACCTTTCACTCATGGTAGTAAAGTGCATACCGACATAATGAAAACTCAAGCATTGCTAGGTGCATTAAGCTCTCATAAATTTGATGCTGCCTTTGGAGGTGCACGAAGAGATGAAGAAAAATCAAGAGCTAAAGAACGTATATTTTCATTTCGAGACTCATACCATCAATGGGATCCCAAAAATCAACGTCCTGAATTATGGGATACGTACAATACAAAAATACAAAAAGGCGAGTCTATTCGCGTATTCCCAATATCAAACTGGACAGAACTTGACGTATGGCAATATATACGCCTCGAAAATATACCTATAGTTCCTTTATATTATGCAAAAGAACGCCCAATTGTAGAAGTTGATGGAAACCTGATAATGGCTGATGACGAAAGAATGCCAAAAGAACTCCGCGACAAAGCTAAAATGCGAAAAGTTCGCTTTCGCACATTGGGCTGCTACCCGTTAACCGGAGCTGTAGAATCAAATGCCGAAACTATTGAGGAAATTGTTGAAGAAATGATGACCGTAAAAGTGTCTGAACGAACAACCCGCGTTATAGATTTTGACCAAGATGGAAGTATGGAACAGAAAAAACGTGAAGGATACTTTTAAATTTCTCATACGGGTTTAGTGAACATAATTTTATAAAAATTGACTTTTAATGGAAAAAAAAATTGATATACACGAATTTTTGAACCGTGACGAAAAAAAAGATTTACTTCGTTTTTTAACATGTGGTTCGGTAGATGATGGTAAATCTACACTAATAGGTCGTTTAATGTTTGACAGTAAAACATTATATGAAGATCAATTAGCAACACTGGAACGCGACAGCAAACGTGTTGGCCATGCTGGTGAAGATATTGATTATGCACTTCTTCTTGACGGATTAAAAGCCGAACGTGAACAAGGTATAACTATTGATGTAGCTTACCGATACTTTGGTACTAATCGTCGAAAATTTATAATTGCAGACACTCCGGGACACGAACAATATACTCGTAATATGGTAACCGGTGCCTCGACTTCAAATCTTGCTGTTGTGTTGATTGATGCTACTAAAGGGGTTATTACACAAACATGCAGACACACATTTTTGGTTTCATTACTTGGCATTAAGCATGTGGTTCTTGCTGTAAACAAAATGGATTTAGTTGATTACAAAGAGGAGGTTTTCCGTACAATTTGTGAAGACTACAAAAACTTTATAAGTCAATTGGATATTCCGGATGTTGAGTTTATTCCTATTTCTGCTCTTAAGGGGGAAAATGTTGTAGATAATTCCTCAAAAATGCCATGGTATAAAGGTAAATGTATGTTGCATTTCCTTGAGTCGGTTCATATTAATAGCGACCGAAATTTTGATGATTTCAGATATCCTGTTCAATATGTATCGCGTCCCGACAGAGATTTTCGTGGTTTCTGTGCTCGTGTAGTTTCGGGTGTTGTACGAAAAGGCGATTCGGTAATGGTATTACCTTCCAAAAAAAGATCTACTGTTTCGGCTATAAAAACTTACGATGGTGATTTGGATAAAGCTTTTCCACCGCAATCGGTAACATTAACTTTAGAAGATGAAATTGATATTTCACGCGGTGAAATGATCGTTCATCCTGACAATTTGCCTCACATAGAACGACAATTTGAGGCTATGCTTGTATGGATGGATGAAAAGGCAATGAATCCTAATGGTGAATTTTACATAAAACACAATACTAATACAACAAAAGCCAGATTCGACACAATTAGAAACAAAGTTGATGTAAATACACTTGAAACATCTGAGGATGTTTCATATTTAGAATTAAATGAAATTGGTCGTGTCGTAATAACAACGGTAAAGCCATTATTTTTTGATGCGTATAAGAAAAACAAAAATACTGGTTCATTTGTGTTAATAGATCCGATGACCAACAACACATGTGCAGTTGGTATGATTACCGACAAAATACATGCTGATAGTTTACCACATAAAATAACCGAAACTGAAAAAAGTAAAATAGAACAGGGTATTGGTCTTATTTCTCCCGACGAATATCAACAACGATACAATCAAAAAGGAGAAACTATCTGGATTACGGGATTACACGGATCCGGAAAAAATGATTTGGCTTATAAAATTGAAAAATTACTTTTCAAACAGGGAGCAACTGTTGTACTACTTGATGGTAGTTCGGTACGGAGTGGGTTATCTAAAGAATTAGATTATTCACCGGCCGACAGAGCAGAAAATTTACGACGTGTTGCCGAAATGTGCAAAATATTAAATGATCAGGGAATTATTACTATTTGTTCGTTCATATCTGCAGACAATACTGTTCGTGAACAAGTCTCTGAAATAATTGGCGAAGAACGATTCAACCTCATATATATGGGGGCAAATTTAGAGTATTGCCAAGCTAAAAAACCTGATTTATATAATCTTGCTCAGGAAAAACGAATAACTAATTTACCGGGTATTGACTGTAATTATGATATTCCTAAAAATCCGGATATTATGTGCGACCCTGAAAAAAATGATACAAATAGTATTGAGGTACTAGATTATCTTGCATCTAAAGGTATTTTTCCTGTGCAATAAATAATCACTATTTTGCTGTATATCATAATATTATATCGGTGTACGGGTTGAACGATAACGTTCAACCCGTACCCAAGTTTACAGGATACTGACATCTATTTGTTCTGTAATCATAACAATTACCTCCTGAATTTAATTTGTGTTGTACATTATTGCACATTCAACACATTGCTTTGTGTAAAATATTGAATATGTGCGTTAAATCTCTTCATCTTATCCCGATAAGATTCATCGATTTGCCTTAATCTTCAACATTTTACATCAACCTGAACTTGAAAAATTACGTCGAACTCACGTTAATAACGAAAATGGAACAATTATGTCTCTATAATCCCAAAATTAAACTTTTAGAATACTCAACCATACATAAGGCACACGAAGAATTTGAATATAGGAATAACTAGTTTTACCTTATCCTCTAAAAATCGTAATAAAAATTATTGAGAGTGGTTCGAAAAGCAACATAATACATCCACTCATTATCAGTATTGCTTTGTATATATTCTTTTCGCTGTGTAAGTCCTAGCGTTACATTCATATTATTATGAGGATTAATCATATAAGAAACCTCCAGATTCTTGTATGTAACCACCTTTTGAATTGCCAAATCAGCAATCGTATTTCCATATTCGGCAGAACGGGTTTGATACAATTTAAAAATATCATTTCCGTAATTTGTTCCGGCAGTATCCTGACCACTTACCAAATATTGATATTTTGCCCTAAAAAACCATCGCTTATATTCATACGAAAGAAATGATACTGACTCATAAAAATTTGCCCCCGCAGGATGTGCCAAAGGCTGCAATGCATGTCCGTATTGCTGCGATTCGAGAAAATGTGAATACATAAACGGACGAACATAATTGACCTCTGTTTGAAAATCTACATGCGATATACCGGCAATATCATAGGTTTTATATCCAGCCTGAATAGCATATTTATTTCCCCAATATCCATTACGGGCACGCATTTCTTCAATTTTAAACTCATCAATAAGAAGCTGACCATATAAAATATGCGATTTCCAAAGACGCAATTTGCCGGTTAATCCCATCATAACATTATCGGGCGAACCAATTTGAAACTCAACAGGACGTAAAAAAATTACCGGATTTATATAATTAAACTCAAATCCCCGATGATTTCCCAATGTATCTTTATTTGCCCATATAATCGTTTCGAAAAACCCAATCTGTAACCAATCGGTAACAGCCCAGTCGAGATAATGCATTACATTCCACTTTGCCGGATAACGTGAATTGGGCAAATGGGGCTCGTCAACATACATGCGCTGAGACCACATATTGGTATATTTTATATTCCAAATATCTGTAGTTACCTTAAAATATGGATAACTATGTGCATTATCTGATAAAAGTATGGATCGATATCCATCTCCAATAAAATGCTTTCCATGACCAAGCTCAAAACTGAATGTTTCTGAAGGAACATACGTTATATATGCATCGGCAAAAGCATAATCAAATCCATCTTCTTTAAAAGATTTTGCTCTGCTTTTTCCGGGAATAGTATTTTTACCTATTTCACGTATACGGTCGTACCGATAATCACGAAATTTCGACTGTATTTCATAAAATGAGGTGAACAAAAATATCTTGTTATGAATATCAGCTTCTACAACTATCCCTCTGGAATTAATCCACCCTTGAGTGGTATCTCCAAACTCTCGTGAGGTTTCAAAATTACCGGCAGGATTTATCGTAAAATGAAACTTGTCTGCAGGTGCGGTATATTCAAAAATATTATTGTTCCATATATGATTAAAAAAACGTGAATTAAGAGGTTTGTTGTACAAGGTATCGAGACTTACAATTTGAGAAACCTCTGCTAAATTATATGGCTTTATTGCTGTATGAAAAGAACTATCGGATGTATACACATATCGATCATAAGGACGATATGAATGATTTCGAAAATGCGAGTTTTGTGCAAAAAGAATCGCTGAACACAGCATACACAATACAAAAACAATTTTTTGTTTATAGTCCATCACGTTTAATAATAGTTTTAATAGTTTTTAAAATAATCATAAAATCAAGTTTTAATGACCATGAGTCAATATATTGTAAATCTAATTTCATCCATTTTTCAAAAGGAATATTATTTCTACCGGAAACTTGCCATATACACGTAATCCCGGGTTTCATAGATAAACGACGCAACTGCCACCGTTCATACTTTTCTACTTCTGATGGGATAGGTGGACGAGGACCGACTATTGCCATATCTCCTTTTAATACATTAAAAAATTGGGGCAATTCGTCAAGACTTGTTTTTCGTAAAAATCTTCCTAACCGGGTTACACGTGGGTCATTTTTCATTTTAAACACGGGACCATCTTGTTCATTTTTTACTTGACTTTGGGTATCTTTTTGTTGTAATATTTCTTCAGCATTTTGCACCATACTTCTGAATTTATACAATTGAAATTCTCTTCCTCTTAAACCTACTCGTGTCTGTTTAAAAATTACGGGACCAGGTGAATCTAATTTAATCGCTAATGATATAATTAAAAAAACAGGCGAAAGAATAAGTACCGTACACAGTGAAAAAAAGAAATCAAAAATAGATTTAAAGCTTATATATATATAATTATGTGGTGTATTTTGAAATGTAAAAAAAGGTATTTCATCTAAATACTGAATACTCGATTTTGCCTGAGCAATATTTAAAAACTGAGACGACATACGGAAGACAACACCTATTTCCAGACAAGAGTATATGATTTTAATAATATTTTCATCAAATTGCGCATCGCTAAATAATAGTTCATCAACAGTATTATTTTCTATATAATTTGATATATCGGTTGTTGAAGGTAATATCGTATATGTATTACCATATTTTTGAAATACAATTTGATTATCGGTTATTACTGCAATAATAGTATATCCCCAAAATGTATTTTTTTCTATTTTTTTAATTAACCCATCCAGCTCATCATCACCTACTAATACAACATTCACGGTATTTTTTCCCCGTCGTCTGTATTTTTTAAATATATAATATATATCTATTTTGAGTACAAATAAGGTAACCAAATTTACAGCTGCAAAGAGCAACAACACACTTCGCTTCACGCTCTCCAGATCAAATATATACACGAACAGAAACAAAGCTCCCACACCTATTGCTATGAGCAAAAAATAGGCAAAGAGTATAAATGAATATGGGTTGACCCGATAAATACGGGAAATATTATAAAATTTAAGTAAAAAAAACCAAAGCGGTCCAAGAAAAAATAATAAAAGAGCATAGTCATGGTCGATAACAATCTTTTTTTCTACAATATACAATGAAACAAAAAAAGATATATAGGTCAGTAAAACCTCAACTACTGCTATTACATTATTAATTATTTGTTCTTTTTCTTTTATCATTACTTAAACTATCATTTCTGCAACAAATATAATTGCACAGAATGTAATAAAAAAATATTCGCTTTATGATGATATATACCAATTATATATTTTTTGAATACCTTCCTCTATTTCAATAGAATGGCGCCATCCCAAAGCATGTATTTTGTGAGTATCTGTTAATTTTTTCATCGTTCCATCTGGTTTGGACGTATTGAAAAACAAATTTCCAACAAATCCAACAGTGTTTTTTATTGTATGTGCGACATCATATATAGAAATATCTGTACCTGTACCAATATTTATATGTGTGTTTCGAACTTCCGGCGAATCACCACGAACATCAGAAAAATTAACCTGTTCCATACAAAACACACATGCTTCGGCCATTTCCTCACTCCATAAAAACTCACGTAATGGTGCTCCAGACCCCCATATTTCTACCTGAACCTCAGACGAATCGGACACAAACTTAACCCCATATGTAGCCAACATATTTACAATTTCTTCTTGCGAATTTTTATCGGAAACCCCTTCGATAGGACGTTTCCGTAAATCTTCTCTAATAGCATCCCAATCATGCATTTCCAAACATGTACCTAAATAAATTTTCCGCAACAAAGCAGGCAAAACATGCGAGGTTTCAAGATTAAAATTATCATTGGGACCATATAAATTGGTCGGCATAACCGAAATAAAATTAGTACCATATTGAAGATTATAACTTTCACACATTTTTATTCCGGCAATTTTGGCTATCGCATAGGGTTCATTTGTATACTCCAAAGGCGAGGTCAATAAAGATTCTTCGGACATAGGCTGCGGTGCATCTTTGGGATAAATACACGTACTGCCCAAAAACAATAATTTCTTCACCCCATACAGATACGCATTATGAATAACATTATTTTGAATAGTGAGATTTTCATAAATAAATTGCCCGCGATACGTATTATTTGCAACTATACCACCGACTTTTGCAGCAGCAAGAAAAACATATTCGGGTTTTTCTACTTCAAAAAAACGAGCTACCTCATTTGCATTCATTAAATCTAATTCAGATCGGGATTTTCCAATAAGATTAGTATATCCCGAATTTTTCAATGTTTTCCATATTGCAGAACCAACAAGCCCACGATGCCCAGCAACATATATTTTCGCTTTTTTTTCCATATTATAAAGATTATATCAAATAGTGATGCTATACTTTAATATATTACTCAAAGTAATTCATAATTCTATAACCACCCTCTTGTAAATAAGCATTTTTTTGCATCAATTTAACATCTGCCTGCATCATATCCTGAATAAGAGCCGGCAAATCATATTTTGGTTTCCACCCCAGTTTTTCTTGCGATTTTGTAGGATCACCAATTAATAATTCAACTTCTGTTGGTCGGAAATATGCAGGATCCACACCAACAATATCAAGATTGTTTGCTTGTTTTTTTTGAATGTTTGCCAGGAATTGAGCACCCACCTTTCGAGTAAACATCTCTTCATCTATAGATTCAATATATCCTTTTTCATCAACACCTTCACCTGTAAATACAAGATTAATCCCTAACTCAGCAGCAGCCATTTTTATAAAATCGCGAATAGACGTTGTAATGCCGGTTGCAATAACATAATCATCAGGCTTATCCTGTTGCAGAATTAAATACATTGCTTCAACATAATCTTTTGCATGTCCCCAATCGCGCTGACTTGAAAGATTTCCCAAAAACACTTTTTCCTGCATTCCCAAAGCAATACGACTCATAGCACGAGTCACTTTTCGTGTTACAAATGTCTCACCACGCACAGGCGATTCATGATTAAATAAAATGCCGTTACTTGCATGCATATTATATGCTTCACGATAATTAACCGTAATCCAATAAGCATATAATTTGGCAACAGCATACGGACTGCGAGGATAAAACGGTGTTTTTTCGGATTGAGGAACCTCCTGAACTAAACCATACAATTCCGAAGTAGATGCCTGATAAATACGCGTTTTTTCACATAACCCCAACAACCGCACAGCTTCGAGAATTCGAAGGGTGCCTACTCCATCTGTATTAGCAACATATTCTGGCTCGTCAAAACTCACCTTAACATGGCTCATTGCAGCCAAATTATATATTTCATCGGGACGAACCTCTTGAATTATCCGCGTTAAATTCATTGAATCCGTTAAATCCCCATAATGTAAAATAAGATTTCTGTTTTCAACATGTGGATCTTGATATAAATGGTCAATACGGTCAGTATTAAACAAAGACGAACGTCGTTTAATACCATGAACAATATATCCTTTTTTTAATAAAAATTCGGTTAAGTATGCACCATCCTGTCCGGTAATTCCGGTTATTAAAGCTGTTTTTGCCATCTGTTTCTGCTTAAAATATTATTATTAAATTTTACAAAATATATTTTTTATGTATACGCCTTCACATCTTTTTCGGTAATTTGAGAATCAGATAAAATAATAAGACGTTCAATCACATTACGCAATTCACGAATATTTCCTGTCCAGGGAAGAGTTTGAAGATACTTTATTGCCGCAGCATTACATGATTTCTTTGCAATTCCCATTTCCTTACACACTGTAGTCAAAAAATGCTCAACCAACAAAGGAATATCATCTTTACGTTCTGCCAAAGCAGGTACCTCAATAATTATTACCCCGATACGATGATACAAATCTTCCCTAAAATTTTTCTCGCTAATTTCATCATGCAAATTTTTATTTGTTGCAGCCAATACACGTACATCAACAGAAATATCTTTATCACTTCCCACACGAGAAATTTTTTGTTCCTGCAATACCCGCAATACTTTTGCCTGTGCAGAAAGACTCATATCACCAATCTCGTCTAAAAATATTGTTCCTCCTTGAGCCTGCTCAAATTTACCTATACGCTGTTTAATTGCCGAAGTAAACGCACCCTTCTCATGACCAAACAACTCACTTTCAATCAATTCAGAGGGGATAGCTGCACAATTCACCTCAACAAAGGGAGCCTTTGCCCGTTCACTGTGTTCGTGAACTGCTCGTGCCACCAATTCTTTCCCCGAACCATTAGGCCCGGTAATTAAAACACGTGCATCAGTTGGTGCAATTTTTTGAATCATCTCTTTAATATGCATCATAGGTTTAGATTCACCAATCATTTCATATTTCGAAGAAATTTTCTTCTTGAGGTGAGAAGTTTCATTGAGTAATACGGATTTATCCAAAGCATTTTTTACCGTAATCATTACTCTGTTTAAATCAAGAGGTTTTTCAATAAAATCAAATGCACCAAGTTTAATCGCTTCTACAGCAACATCTATAGTACCATGACCAGAAATCATAACACATGGCACATCACCACGTTCTGCCAATGCTGCTTTTAAAAATTCTATACCATCCATTTCGGGCATTTTTATGTCACAAAACACCAAGTCCACTTTGTTGTTTTGCAATACATCAAAGCCTTTTTTTCCATTCTCAGCTACAAGTACAGAATGCGATTCAAATTCTAATATATCTTTTAAAGAATTACGTATTGCACGCTCATCGTCTATTACCAAAATAATTGCCATACTATACTACTTTTAATAATTGTTCTTTTGTTATAGACACCACCCCGGGCATTTCACAAGCTAAACCTGCCGCGATATTCGAAATCCGTGCTACTTCGGCATCAGGAAGCCCGGCAATTAAACATACTACTGCAACACTAATAACAGTATCGCCCGCACCTGAAACATCTGCAACATGACGTACTTGTGTAGGAATATGTATATATTCATGTCCATTCGCAATAAAGACCCCTTGTTCTGATAAAGTAATCATAACTCGTTTAACCGCATGCTCATTCATATAGCTTTGTGCTAATTCAAACAGACGTTCTACATCGGCTTTATCACATTCTACTCCAACACCATCACAAAACTCTTTAAAATTTGGTTTAAATAAATCAATATGCGAATATTGAGTGAAATTATTTTTTTTGGGGTCTACCACAACCGGAATATTTTTTTTCTCTGCTTCTGCAATGATAAACGAAATATTGGCAGGCGATAACACTCCTTTGTCATAATCCTGTAAAATCACTGCTGCTATTGACTGACTTTGCAACAATGTAAGAACATGAGAACATACTTGATTATTTTCTTCATCAGACAAAACATCGACCTCTTCAGTATCTACACGCAACATTTGATGATTTCCACTCATAATACGCGTTTTGGTAGTTGTAACACGTCGTGGAGACACAACACAAAATTCTGATGAAATATGTCTTGATTCTAAAACAGAACATAATTTTTTCCCGGAATCATCATCTCCTATTACAGAACACAGTAAAGGATTGAGGCCAAGTGCTGCTATATTTTTTGCTACATTTGCGGCACCGCCTAATCTATGCTCCGTCTCAATAGCATGAACAACGGGAACAGGAGCTTCGGGAGAAATTCGTTCAACATTTCCCCATATATATGAATCTAACATAACATCACCTACAATTAATACATTCTCTGATGCTTGCACATTAAAAATTTCAGAACAATTCATGTTTTGTTTTTTTACAATTCAAACATACAGGTTTTTACGGAAAATTAAGCACTTTTCCTTTGAAAAAAAATATTCAATATAATACATATTCATTTTTTTTATATTTTTGAAGCATAAAACAAAATACCATGTTACATAATTATACTTTTATCTTAATGTGCTTATCAGGACTTTTTTTAAGTTCTTGTGCTACAATTCTCAACCAAAAACACAAAGATGTTTATTTTTACTCAGCACAAGACAGCACCACTGTTTCATACAACAAAGATACAATTTCGTGCCCCGGTAAAATATCAATTCCACGTTCTGCAAAAAATGATACTGCATATGCACACTACCGCGACAGTACAGATACATTAATATTGCAAACAATAATTTCACCTGTATATTTATGGAATATATCCAGCTACGGAATTGGATATGCAGTAGATTTATTTACAAAAAAATTTCGCACTTTTAGCGACCCGATATATATAGATTATTCGAAAAAAGAAATAAGTTCCACCTGGAGAAAACCCCGAAGAAAAAGCACTATATTATCACTACAATCACCATTGGTTTATTCTGCACGATATGGAAACTTTTCCAAAACTTATATAGGTGCAATTGAATGCGAGATACAACACTTCGTAACACAAAAAAGTGGCATATATTTACAAGGATCTTTTTTTCATCGAAAAAACAATCACACCATAATACGTTCAGAAATCGGGTTTCAAACAATTATCAAACAACAAATTGGTGCAAAAATAGGAGTATTTAGTGCATACAAACATTCCATAGACAATAATGGCACATGGTTTTGGAGACCACCAACAGAAACAGAAATAAATAATTCTCCCTATGCGGGAATATCACTCCACCTCAAACGATTTTTATATCGCGAATTATATAGTTTTGCAAGTTATTCGTATGGAATATATCCGTATACACAAGAACAAATTCATTTACTTGAATTTGGTTACGGTCTCAGTTTACATTCAGATTTTATAAAAACAAAAAAGAAGTAATATATATTTATTTTTTTTGTACTTTAGTTATAATTTATAAAAATAAAACATGCACATAATAAAAAAAACATATATCGGATTCCTTTTTTGTATAATAAGTTTTACCGCATATTCAATCAATAATACAGATAGTCTAAAAAACTTATTAAAAACGAACAAAGAAGACAGCAGCAAAATAAGAATCTATCAGGAATTAGCACATGCTACATTCAATCAATCACCACAACAATCATTTTCTTACATTCGCAAAGCAAAGGATCTGGCACACAAAACCAACAATACCGAACAATTAGCATATTGTTATTTTAATTTAGGAAAACTGTATCATAAAATTGCAGAATATGATTCCGCAAAATATTTTTATAATGAAGCTTCTCACATTAATTCGAACACCAATTTACAAACTAGAATTTTTGACAATACAGGAGTTCTGTTTCGAGATATAGGTTCATACTCATCTGCATTACTATTTCATAAACAATCGCTGCGTTTAAAAGAAACTTTAGGAGACAGATCCGGTGTAGCAAACAGCTACAAAAATATCGGCAATGTCTATTACTACCAACATGCATATTCAAAAGCACTTGAAAATTACAACAAAGCACTTGAAATTCAAAAAAAGAACACCAACAAATTATCTATTGCCTCTCTTCTCAACAATATAGGCGACACCTACCGTCATTTACAAAAATATGACAAGGCAATAGCTTCGTATAATAAAGCACTCTCAATTCAAGAAGAAATTGGAAATAAAAAAATAATTGCCAACACATTACATCACATAGGAAATTTTTATTTCCACATGAAAATATATGACAAAGCACAAGAATTTTACTCCAAAGCACTAACAATTCGCAAAGATCTTGGAAACAAAAATGACATAGCAGCATCACGATTCAATATAGCAACCGTTCATCGCGACTTGGGGAATTATAAAAACGCTCTGGAGTATTATACAACAGCACTCGACCTTCGACGACAAACAAAAAACAAAGTAGCAGAAGCTTTAACACTTAGTGCTATTGCCGGTGTGCACAAATTAAATAATGAATTTCCCAAAGCTATATCATTTTATGAACAAGCCTTAACCATGCAACAAAAATTAGGCAGCAGAGAAGACATTGCAGCATTATACGAAAGAATAGGAATTACATATAAAGACACACTTCTATTTAACAAAGCACAAGAAT
>JAWOEL010000116.1:0-4099 GCA_046482735.1 Bacteroidales bacterium
CTTGGTCTTTCCTATGGCGTAGGAGTATATAGATATTACCGGGAACATGATGTGACCGGTCATGATAATATATATTCATTCTATCCCAGATTCATTCTAAATGTTGGATATCGGTATTAATGTAAGAGTATATGTTTTTATAAAGAGATTATTCTTTTTTGAAAAACTGCGGGTTCGGATTGCTTTGCCACTTCAATTAAGGAATCGTAAAAAATCGTGAACCGAAACAAAGTGTAGCTCAACGAAGTTAAATTGGTGGGTAGTTTTTTTAGCAATGCATAATGCATAGAAGGCAAAACGCAAGGTGCGGTGGGAGATTCTCAGCTGAACTAATATCTGATATTTATGTCAACAAACGCTGTCAGGACCTACGGACGCTGACAGGTTTTTGTGTATCTGCACATTTTTTTATGTGTTGTTTAAATTGCGGAGTATGATAATTATGTTTACATAAAAAAATGAGATCATAGTGCTAAATCATATCACCCCCGTGACGTTAAAAAAACATCGAACCACATGGTGCTATAATCATAACATCTCTCCGAAATTTGAGATATTTTTGTCTCCGAAAGATAGTATTTTTGCGAGTAAACTTATATATTTGAAGAAATTTTATTTATAAAATTCACGGTATATATGATTATAAAATCCGCTCAATTTATTACAAGTAGTACGACGGAAGAGCAGTGCCCCAAACCGGATTATCCGGAATTTGCGTTTATTGGCAGGTCTAATGTAGGAAAGTCTTCGCTTATTAATATGCTTACTAATCACAATAAGTTGGCAAAAATATCGGGTACTCCGGGAAAAACACAAACAATAAATCATTTTATGATAAATGATGCGTGGTATTTAGTTGATTTGCCGGGGTATGGATTTGCGAAATTAAGCAAAAAAGCTCGTAAAAATCTGGAGCAGATAATTTATACGTATATCCAGAAACGTGAAAATTTAACGTGTTTGTTTGTTTTGATAGATTGCAGACACAAACCCCAACCTATAGATATTGATTTTATTAGAAAACTTGGTGAGGAGCAGATTCCTTTTGCTATTGTGATGACAAAATCGGATAAAATTAAAGAAGACGAACTTGCATACAATATTGAGCTGTTTCAGCAAAAAATGTATGAGGATTGGGAAGAATTACCTCTGTTTTTTTATTCCTCATCGGTATCGAAGCAGGGGCGAGATGAAATTTTGGATTATATAGAGTCTGTTTACAAAATTATATAATATGAATATTATTGCTGAATACTCTCTTTGGTTTATTCTGCTTTTTGTGCTCTGTGCCATTGGTGGTGCTTATGTATTGTACCGAAAAGACAGTTCTTTTAAAGAAGCTTCACGTTTTGTGCGTTCTGTATTATTTACTGCACGTGCTATCGTTATTTTTTCGGTATTGGTTTTATTATTAGGTATATATGCCGATATTTTTAATGTGTCAGTAGAAAAACCGTTATTGGTTGTGTTGCAGGATAATTCACAATCTGTTACGGTAAATAAAGATGCAAGTTTTTACGAAGAAGAATATGCACTCAAAATGGACAGTGTAGTGCAGGAATTATCAGAAGAATATGAGGTGTATCCATATAGTTTTGGGGAGAATGTGAATCATTTGCAGGATTATTCTTTTACCGAAAAAGAAACTGATATAGCTGGTGCATTGGAACATGTTTCGCAACAATTTTTTACCCGGAATGTTGGTGCGGTTGTGTTGGCGAGTGATGGTATTTATACGCGAGGGAATAATCCTGCATATGCAGTGCAGAATTTGTCATTTGATGCACCGGTGTATTCTGTTTTGTTGGGTGATTCTGTACAGGCAAAAGATGCTGTAGTTCATTCGGTGCAGGCTAATAATATTGTGTTTCGCAGCACTCCTTTCCCGGTACAGGTTAATGTGCGGGCATTTTCGGTAAAAGGAGAACGTGTGAGACTTCGGATTTTTTCGGAGACAGAAGAAGTGTTTTCAAAGAAATTACGAGTTGATTCGCAGGAGTGGTTTCATGAGGAAATGTGTTATATCTCGTCTGATAAGTTAGGAAAACAAATATTTCGTGTAGAAATAGAACATCTGGACGGGGAAATTAGTTATGAAAATAATGCAAAAGATTTTATTGTAGATGTATTGGAAAGCAGACAGAAAATAGCTATTGTTTATAATCATGTTCACCCTGATGTTGGTGTACTCTCTAATGCATTGCAAACAAATAAGAACTATAAGGTGCAAACATTTCATACTCGTGATTTTGAGGTAGGGTCAGTCAGCGATTATAATTGTATTGTGTTTCATGGTATTCCTGATGCCTCTCAATCCGCACATTCAATTGTTAAATCTGCTCAGAAACAACAAATTCCGTGTCTCTATATGTATAGTAGTAGTATGGATATGCCGGCACTGTCGGAATATAATGCCGGTGTAGAATTGTCTGCCCGACAGCAAAATGAGGATGAGGTTCTTGCAATAGAAAACAATCAGTTTGAGTTGTTTCAAATTCCTGCTGATTTTACTGCTTTTTTAAAAAATGCACCATCTCTTCATGCACCATATGGCACCTATTCCGTACATCCTGAGGCAGATGTTTGTTTGTGGCAAACAGTAGGGGGCATTCAGGTTTCCCGACCATTATTGCTTTTTTATGAGGTCGATAATGTGAAGCGGGCAACATTTTTGGCCGAAGGTTTATGGCGGTGGCGACTGTACATGAATCGAGAGTATAATTCAGCAGATGTGTTTGATAGTTTTATCAACAGGCTTGTTCGATATGTATCATTGCAGGAAACAAAATCATTGTTCCGGGTTTCATCTGACGAGGTTTTTCAGGAAAACCAAGATGTTGTTTTATATGCAGAGTTGTATGACCAAAGTTTTGAGCCGGTGATAGAACAGGATATTTCTTTAACTATTCGTGATTCGGTGAAAAAGGAGTATACCTATACGTTTACCCCACAAAATGAACGATATATTGTAAATGCCGGTAATTTTCCTCCGGGTACATATACCTATAGTGCACACTGCATATATAATAATAAAAAGTATACAGAAGATGGTGTTCTGTTGGTTGTGCATAACAAAAATGAATTTGTGGAAACGCGTGCCAATTCTGCTTTAATGAGAGATATTGCTGAACGAACAGATGGTACAATGTTTACACCAGCTACTATGCATAGTCTTGTTGATAGTATTACGGCTAATTCTCACATTACACCTGTATCTCATAGTGTGCGGAAACAATCCAATATATTAGATTATTGGCAGATTTTTGTATTTTTGGTCTGTGCTTTAGGTATCGAATGGTTTTTGAGAAAATATTATGGAGGAATATAAAGACGTATTTTTTTTGAAAAAAATGTATGTGCATACAATAAAATCTATTCGTATTAAGTTTTTGTAATGATTTTGAGATTATGGTATAATTTATAAAATATAATCTATGGAAGAACACATATTAAAACAAAATGATGATGCCGGTTCGGTAGATATATCCCAGTTAAATGAAAAAATAAAGCAAGAGAGTGCGTTTGTTGATATGCTTCAGGCAGAAATGGGACATGTAATTGTCGGACAAAAGTCTTTAGTAGAAGGCCTTCTTATCGGTTTACTTTCTAATGGACATATACTTTTGGAGGGTGTGCCGGGGTTGGCAAAAACACTTGCAATTACAACCTTATCTCAAACCGTTGATGCTTCGTTTAGTCGTATTCAGTTTACCCCGGATTTGCTTCCTGCCGATTTGTTGGGTACCATGATTTACAGTCAAAAAAGAGAAGAGTTTATTGTTAAAAAAGGACCAATATTCGCAAACTTTATTTTAGCTGATGAGATTAACCGCTCACCTGCTAAGGTGCAAAGTGCTTTATTGGAATCTATGCAGGAGCGTCAGGTAACTATTGGTTCGGAAAGTTATAATTTAGAAGAACCTTTTTTAGTTATGATGAAGAAAAGAAAGAATTAGTGAGAAAATATAAAGATTTTATAAGGAATATTAAATAATTACATGAAAATAGCATATACTGGAACACATGGAACAGGCAAAACCACAGAATGTTATAAACTTTGTCATAAATATAAATTAAGTCATAATAAAGAAGTTGGTAT
>JAWOEL010000017.1:0-5518 GCA_046482735.1 Bacteroidales bacterium
ATGCAAAGTTCTGAGAAAAGATGTAACAAAGAGCATGTTTATGATAGCAGAACCCTCGCACAAAGCCATTCCTCCCTTGAGGGAGGTGCCCGCAGGGCGGAGGGGGTGAGGTTGTGTAAGGTTTATGAAGATAGAAGTTGTAAGGTTTTTGTACAACTTAGTAACACCCCCCGCCCCCCCTCAAGGGGGGATTGCTCTGTGGTAGGGCAGTGCAAATGCAAAGTTCTGAGATAAGGTATAACAAAGAGCAATTTTATTTATGATAGCAGCAACCTCGCACAAAGCTATTCCTCCCTTGAGGGAGGTGCCCGCAGGGCGGAGGGGGTGAGGTTGAAGCGTGTGTGTTATTAATAGTCAAACAATTAACCAACAAAAGTTTTTTTGTTTTATAAAAAAATGATATGTTTGCTTTTGAAAATCTAAAACTATCAAAACCACATATTATGAAAAAACTATTCTTTTTAAGCATTTTTATTATTGTACACTTATGTGTATTGGGACAGACATTTGAGGTGGAAAATATAGAATATTCTATTAATTCGGACTCAGAAGCAACAATTACCGGAGCAAATCCTGATGGCGTTGACACGACAGATTTAATTATTCCTTCAACAGTTTCGTATGAGGGAAATGAGTACATTGTTACTGAGATTCATGCTCAAGCATTTGCAGAATATACTAATATAGATACACTAGAAGTTCCTGGTACTGTAACGTATATTCAAGAAGAGGTGTTTGCCACTTCGAGTCCATGGTATCAAAACCAAGATGATGGTGTGATATATATAAATAATGTATTATATACCTACAAAGGCACAATGCCCGACAATACATCTATTCTAGTGCGAGAAGGTACTGTATGTATAAGTACTCAAGCTTTTTATGAATGCACAGGGCTTGTTTCTGTGGATATTCCCAGTACTGTTGAAATGATTGATTACATGGCTTTTGCCGAATGTACAGGACTAACGTCTATTGAAATTCCGAGTAAATCAGTAGGTACTGATGTTGTTTCCGGTTGCACTAATTTAACAAGTGTTACTCTACACAATTCTATTTCTCATTTTAGTTGGGGAGTGTTAGAAGATTGTCCAAATATTACTGATTTAACATATAACTGCATTGGAGGAATTGGTTCTTTTGGTTCAATGTTTGGGAATAGTCAAGCTCCGCTTATAACAAGTCTGACAATAGGTAGCGATGTTGATATTATACCTAATTGGTTACGTAGTCTAATGTCAGGTGTGCAAACATTAAATCTTGATGAGAATAATAATAATTACAGTTTAGTGGATGATGTTTTGTATTCAAATAATGGTGCAACATTAGTTAAATGCCTATCCTCTAAAGAAGGTGATTTTATTATACCAAATACAGTTACCGAAATTAAAGAAAGTGCTTTTAGTTCTTGCACTAATTTAACATCTATAGAAATTCCAAATACTGTTTCTGTTATTCCTAATAGTGCTTTTAGTAACTGTACCGGTTTAGAGTCTATAGAAATTCCTGAATCAGTCACAGAAATTGGCGGTGGGGCTTTTTCTGATTGTACCGGTTTAACGTCTATAGAGATTCCTAATTCAGTAACTTCAATAGGTTGGAATGCTTTTTATGGTTGTACCGATTTAACGTCTATAGAGATTCCAAATTCTGTTACAAGAATTGGAAGCTATGCTTTTGAGATGACACCTTGGTTTGACAATAAGGATGAAGGGCTTATTTATATTAATGATGTATTATATACTTATAAAGGAAATATGCCTGAAAATACAACCATTTCTGTACGTGAAGGAACTAAAGCAATAGCAGACGGAGCTTTTTCTGATCAAGATGGAATAATATCTATAGAAATTCCAAATACGGTAACAGAAATAGGCTGGGGTGCATTCAGTACAACTTTAAACACAATCACAATGTTCGCATTAACACCCCCGGTAGTCTCTGAGTTAGAAATTTCGGAAGATTGCATTATATATGTGCCTAATGAAGCCTATAATACATACAGAAATCACCGTGTATGGGGGCAATATGACATTCAAAAGATGTTTGATACATCTGTATCAGATATAGATACTCCTGAATCTGAAATTGAAATGACGATTAACAACGGAAAATTAGATATTTATAATCCACAAAACTATCCTATCAATATATATAATATTCAGGGGCAACAGGTGACAATAGAAAACGCTGTGAATGGTCTTTATTTTATACAAATAGGGGATTCTGTTCACAAAGTTATTGTACAGTAAAAAAATCTTTAGTTTTTGTACATTATTATTGATACAATCATCACCTTAGACTCCCTCGATGGCGTTGCCCGCAGGGCGGAGGGTGTGAGGTCGTGTAAGGTTTATGTAGATAGAAGTTCTTCGGTTTTTCCCACAACTTAGTAACACCCCCCAGCCCCCCTCAAGGGGGGATTGCTCTGTGGTAAGGCAGTGCAAATGTAAAGTTCTGAGATAATTGTAACAAAGAGCATGTTTATGATAGCAGAACCCTCGCACAAAGCCATTCCTCCCTTGAGGGAGGTGCCCGAAGGGTGGTGGGTGTGAGATGATTTGTTAACCCGCAATTTTTGATTTTTGTGTGTAATATAATTTATATGCATCCCAATCTGAAATGGGTTTTCGAGCCACACCTGAATCAACAGCGGCTTTTGCAACTGCTGTTGCAACATGTTTGCACAAACGGTAATCATTCGGTTTCGGAATTATGTATTCTTTGCCAAAACTGAGTGTTGTGTTGTAATCGTCCATTAATTTTTGTGGAACTGTTTGTTTTGCAAGATTTGCTATGGCGTGAACGGCTGCAATTTTCATATCTTCGTTTATTTCGGTGGAGCGAACATCGAGTGCTCCGCGAAAAATGTACGGAAATGCTAAGACATTGTTTACCTGATTCGGAATGTCGCTTCGTCCGGTTGCAAAAATTATATCCGAACGTGTTTCGAGTGCTTTTGTGTATGATATTTCCGGTTCTGGATTTGCTAAAGCAAAAACTATCGGGTGCTGTGCCATACTTGCAACCATTTTTTCGGATACAATATTTCCTTTTGATAAGCCGACAAAAACATCTGCTCCTTGCATAGCATCTTCTAATGTTTCGAGTGATGTTTCTTGTGCAAAAAATTCTTTTGATGAATCTATATTGTTTCGGCGGGTAGTAATTACTCCTTTGCTATCGAGCATTATTATATGTTCTTTTTGTGCACCCAGTGAAATGTATAAATGAGCACACGAAATCGCTGCTGCACCGGCTCCGTTAATTACAATATGTAAATCTTCGATTTTTTTGCCGGCAATTTCGCAGGCATTTAGTAAACCTGCTGCCGAAACGATTGCGGTGCCGTGCTGGTCGTCGTGCATTACGGGAATGTCGAGTTCTTTTTTGAGGCGTTGTTCAATTTCAAAACATTCCGGTGCTTTTATGTCTTCTAAATTGATGCCTCCGAATGTGGGTGCGATGTTTGTAACTGTTTGTATAAATTCTTCAACGTTTTCGGTATCAACTTCAATGTCAAATACGTCTATGTCTGCATATATTTTGAAGAGCATTCCTTTTCCTTCCATTACTGGTTTGCTTGCAAGTGCACCAATGTTTCCCAGTCCCAAAACTGCGGTTCCGTTACTGATAACGCCTATTAAATTACTTTTTGCGGTATATGTGTATACGTCTTCCGGATTTTTTTCGATTTCTTTGCACGGTTCCGCAACGCCGGGTGAGTAGGCTAATGATAATGATTTTTGGGTGTTGTATGGTTTTGTCGGTATTACTTCAATTTTTCCGGGACGTTTTTCTGCATGGTATGATAAAGCTTCTTTTCGTATATCCATAAGTTCTTACGATTTTATCATTATCAGTATCATTTTCATTTGGCTTTCGGCTACAATTGCATGGGGAATATTCGCCGGCATGACTATCATTTCTCCTTCCGATAAAGTATGTTCTTCGGCGTTTATGCTCACCTGTGCGCTGCCTTCAACTATTTGCACCAATGCATCAAAGGGGGCGGTGTGCTCGCTCAAAAATTGTCCTTTATCAAAGGCAAATAGCGTAACATTGCCGGTTTCTTTTTTACTGATTATTTTACTCACAATAGCATCGTCTGCATATTGAATTGATTGTTTCATTGAAAATGGTTGAGCGTGTGCAAAACCTATATTTGTGTTATCTACAGATATTCCCATATTTTTTGTTTTTTGTAATGTGAAAATGAATTCCATTCATACAGTATGAATGGAATTCATTGTGTTTGTCGTATGATTTATTCAAACATTTCATCTTCTATGAGAATTTTCATATCCTCATCTACGGTGCCAATGCCGGCAATACCAAATTGTTCTATGAGCACGTTTGCTACATGTGGTGATAAAAATGCCGGTAATGTCGGACCGAGGTGAATGTTTTTTACTCCTAATGAAAGTAAAGCTAGAAGTACAATGACTGCTTTTTGTTCGTACCACGCTATGTTATATGCGATTGGCAATTCATTAATATCATTGAGTTCAAAAATTTCTTTGAGTTTAAGAGCAATGACTGCTAAAGAATAGGAGTCGTTACATTGTCCGGCATCGAGAATGCGTGGAATACCGTTTATGTCACCCAATGGTAATTTGTTATACCGGTATTTTGCACAGCCTGCAGTAAGAATTACCACATCTTGCGGAAGTTTTTGGGCAAATTCGGTGTAATAATCTCGCGATTTCATACGACCGTCGCAACCTGCCATAACAACAAATTTGCGAATTGCACCGCTTTTTACGGCATCTACAATTTTGTCTGCAAGTTGAAATACTTGGTTGTGTGCAAAACCACCGATTATTTCTCCGGTTTCTATTTCGGTTGGTGCCGGTAATGTTTTTGCATGTGCAATTATGTGTGAAAAATCTTTTGGCTTACCGTCAACTCTATCCGGGATGTGAACGCAGCCTTTGAAGCCCGATGAACCGGTTGTATATATTCGTTCCATATACGATGATTTTGGCGGA
This sequence comes from Bacteroidales bacterium, assembly GCA_046482735.1. Classification (GTDB taxonomy): domain Bacteria; phylum Bacteroidota; class Bacteroidia; order Bacteroidales; family UBA1715; genus JAQICB01. Next base: position 4,992 of record JAWOEL010000017.1, read on the forward strand.
ACAATACAGTTGGTGGTAAATAATACCGGCCCGTTGAATGTTTCAAATTCTTCTTTTTGTCGCCACCACGAGTTTCCGTAATTACCGACAAAATGCTCATATTTTTTGAATGCAGGATAGTAGTGTGCCGGAAGCATTTCGCTGTGAGTGTACACGTCAACACCGGTTCCTTCGGTTTGTTTCAGCAATTCTTCCATGTCTTTCAAATCGTGTCCGCTAATGAGAATTGCGGGATTGTTTCGTACACCAAGATTTACTTTTGTTATCTCAGGATTCCCGTAAGCTCCGGTGTTTGCCGCATCAAGTAGTTCCATAACTTGTACTCCGTACGAACCGCATTCGAGGGTTAAGGCTACTAATTCATCAACCTCTACATCATTTCTTGTTGTGGTATATAAAGCACGGTGCATAAATGCAAATGCAGAGTCATTGTGTTTACCCAAATTGTGTGCATGTTCTGCATATGCAGCCATACCTTTTACGCCTATTAATATAAGCGATTTGAGCGAACGAATGTCTTCATTTTT
>JAWOEL010000040.1:0-42457 GCA_046482735.1 Bacteroidales bacterium
GTTAATTTATCTAAAATGCATGTTGAAAAATCCTGTATAGACTGAATCGCCGTGATTTTACCATTTCCGTTGTCAAAAAAATAAATCATTCCCATATATTTAAAAAATCTCCTGCAAATATATGAGAAAACATTGATATGTGAATTGTGTCCGGTATACAATTTATAACGAGTTATTAACGAAATATTCTACAAAACAATATATACTATACATTTTTTTAATCACATCACCCCGAGCAAAGACAACAACACCCACCGCCCTTCGGGCACCTCCCTCAAGGGAGGAATAGCACTGTGCGAGGTTTCTACTCACTTTTCACCTCATTCTCCCTTAACACAAAAAATAATTCCGCAAACTCCCACACCCACCGCCCTGCGGGCACCTCCCTCAAGGGAGGAATGGCACTGTGCGATGTTTTAACTCACTTTTTACCTCATTCTCCCTTAGCACAAAGCATCATCAATCCTGGAAACAAGCTGCGAAAACTTCGCTCCAATATCACGATTTTTTACGATTGCTTAATTGAGTGGCATAGTAACCAGCACCGGTGAGGTTTCAAAGTCGGGGTGCGACTTAGAGTCGCACCCCGACTTTATGCAATTATAAAATTATTTTTTATGCACATGCTTTTTCTTTTCCCAACATCTTTGCGACTTTGCGAGAAAAATGCGGCAGCGGCATCAAAAAGACCAACTCAACAAACCATAAGCAATAGTATAGTCTTCTCGTGCATTACGTATTGTGAAATTAAAATACTGTCCAATACAGGAAATTTCAAAATTTTCTGCGAGAGAATATGAAACAGAAGGATTCAGAAAAAAGCCCTGTGATTCCATAAAATACATTCCCGACAAACCAACAGTACATAATGGATTTATAGAATATTGGGCAGATACAAAGGCCGAAAACTCATCAAAACTAATAGATTTCACCTGCTGAACCGTTCCGGCAGTTCCGCCACCTACCAATACAGAAGGGTTTTGCATGAGCAAAGACTCCAGATTATACACTTCTGCATACTGATTGTACAAACACTCAGCTTGCAAAAATATACCCGAAGAGGTCATATAATCGGTTCCAAGACCAAAAAGAACTGTCGGCGTTGTGTCGCGGGTATACGAGTGTGGGTAAAACATATTCATCTCTCCCCGCACAGAAAAACTATGCACATAGCCCTCCCAACCAATTCCGGCAAAAAGTTCATCGTCTTCAAACACTCCCGCCACACACTGCACATCGTAGCCATGGGTATTCCATTTATACAATGCTCCGGCGGTAATCGAACTGTCTGCATTCTTTTTCACCGCCCACTCAGCATGTGCCGTTTCATTTGTGTAATACATCATTCGTACTGCATCACTTCCCGATTTTTCGACATAATCCACATCAAAATACGAAGCAGTATTAAACACATCGTGCGGATTCCAGACAATATTTCGTCCCCAATTAATACGCTGACGACCAAGAATAATCTGCATTTTTTTATAGGTATAATCAAGATACAAACGATCGACAACACTGCTTGCTACCCAGGAATTACCATCACCATATGCGGTACTCATATCAATATACCCAACTTGTGCATCAAGCATATCTATCAGCTCGGGCTGTTGCCGGGCAATATCACCATAGAAAAAACGATTTCGCAGCTCCACCCCTGCCGTCAAAGCAGTATCAATGTGCCACTCCGTATTTATTCTATTGTGAAACTGATTGTGCACCTGCCACTGTTGTTCCATTAGCACCGACTGGTTATAATGAAGATATCCGCCAATATCATATTTCTCGTTTTGTCCCTGCACAGACAGAACAGACAATATACACACACATATTACAAAACAATACATATTTTTCATATACTACAAATATACATAATATTGCGAATTGATGCTTTTACAGAGATTTTTTTTGCGTCCTCGAATTATACGAATGAAATTACTATGTTTTTTCGGAATAGATATAAATTGCACGCGGTTTTTTTATATGTTTGAAAAACATATACTGACAAAAAAAACAAACATATGAATATACAATTTCACTCAAGCGTACTAATAACGAAGGACTTTGATACGATGAAAAAATTTTATCAAGAGGTATTGCAACAGGAAATTGAATTTGATTTTGGTAATTGTATCGGATTCAAAAATGGAATTTCGCTCTGGAAACTGACTGAAGAATATCCTCTCGCACAAAAACTTGGAAGAACCTTCGACACTTCGGGCAACAAAAACCTTGAAATGTGTTTTGAAACAGATAATTTTGAGGAGTTTGTTTCGAGCATTGAAAAGCACACGATACATTATTTACACAAAACCGTGGAGGAACAATGGGGACAATACACAATGCGATTTTATGACCCGGAAAACAATGTAATTGAAGTTGGTGAAAGTATGTCTTGTTTTGTAAAACGCTTTTACAATAAAGGCTTGAGTGTAGAGGAGGTGTCAAAACGAACTTCTGTGCCACTAAAATTCGTGCAAGAGATATGTGAAAAAAAATAATACCTTATGCTATAATATTTTTTTCTGTGTACAGGTAATTTATAATTGCAACTACAAACTCAGGCAATATATGTGTTAACAACACATATTTAATTCATTGTATTTTTTTCACATACAATCATTAATGCACATAATATACCGCTCATTTTTCTCTATGTGCAAAAAATCACGTATTTTTATACACAAGCTCAGAAAATAGTATACTGAGCCGACGTTTTACAATTTAAAAAACAGACACATGAAAAAATATATTCGTTTATTTATCAGCATACTTATCCTGATTTTTCTATTCATGTTTGAACACATTTTCAGTTATTCTGACTTCTCTGATTACGTAAGTGACTCTGTTGTAAATACAATTAAAAAAGGTCTTATTATCGCATGCATTTCTTATATAATAATAGAAATAGTGCATATCATAAAAAATCGATTGCTCGCACAATACGATATGTCACAGGAAGATAATCTTAAATATAGAAAACTACATACTCAGATTAATATATTAGAAAAAGTAATAGTGTTTCTCATTATCTTAACCGCCGTAGGTTTATTTTTAATCTCAATTGAAAGTATCAGAAAGATTGGCGTTGGTATTTTCGCATCTGCGGGAGTTATGGGGATTATAATCGGCCTATCAGCACAAAAAATTGTAGGAGCATTATTGGCAGGCATTCAAATTGCAATTACCCAACCATTTCGGGTCGATGATGCTGTGTTTGTTGAAAATGAATGGGGCTGGATTGAAGAAATTAATCTCACCTATATTGTTGTACGTATTTGGGACAAAAGACGTTTAGTATTACCAACCACCTATTTTCTTGAAAAACCTTTTCAAAACTGGACCAGAACAAGTGCGGATATTATTGGTACCGTTTTTATTTATACCGATTACATGATATCCTTTGAAGCACTTCGAGAAGAGCTCAGCCGATTGCTGCACAATTGTGATTTATGGGACAGGAACGTAAATGTACTTCAAGTTACGGATTCAAAAGAAACCACTCTCGAAATAAGAATTCTGGTAAGTGCCAAAAACTCCCCCACTACCTGGGATTTAAGAGTATACATCAGAGAAAAAATGATAGAATTTATTCAAAAAAATTACCCCGAAAGTTTACCAAGAACACGTATCCTTTTAGAGAATAAACATGCAGTAATACAAAATTAAAAAAACATATATAATTGCAGTTTCACATAAAAAAAACAGTACTTTTATTGAAAAATATATGCAAACCATAACAATGCAATACAAACAAAAGTCATGAAAGTATTATTAACCGGTGCAACCGGATATATCGGAAAAAGATTATTACCTGTTTTGGTTGAGAAAGGCCATACGGTTGTATGCTGTGTACGCGATGCTAAAAAATTTCATCCCAGTAAATCAATACTGAATAAAATTCAAATAATAGAAAATGATTTAACCTCTAAAGAATCTTTGGATAACATACCTTATGATATTGACTGTGCCTACTATTTGGTTCACTCAATGTCTACCACAAAAAATTACGAAGATTTAGAAAAACTCTCTGCAATTAACTTCAGAGAAGCATTACGAAAAACAAACATTTCGCAAGTAATATATCTCAGCGGTATAATAAATTCTGATACACTTTCAAAACATCTGAATTCCAGAAAAAATGTTGAAATTGAATTATCAAAAGGCAACTATGCTCTTACCACTCTTCGAGCAGGAATAATTATTGGATCGGGTAGTGCTTCATTCGAAATAATTCGGGATTTAATCGAAAAATTACCGATTATGGTTGCTCCCAAGTGGCTCAAAACTAAATGCCAACCTATCGCCATTTCTGATGTAATTACCATACTAACCGGTGTGCTCCAAAATCCTCGTACATATAATACCAATTTTGATATTGGTGGAAAAGACATTCTTACCTATAAAGACATGTTGCTAAAATATGCATCGGTACGTGGATTACAACGATATATTGTAACAGTTCCTATAATGTCTCCCCGATTATCATCATATTGGTTGTATTTTGTAACCTCCACTTCATATACACTGGCATCTTCACTAGTAGACAGTATGAAAATTGAGGTAATTGCAAAAAATAATGACATTAACATAATCCTGGGTATACAACCTTTGAGTTACGAGGAATCTATACAAAGAGCCTTTAGAAAAATCGCAGACAATGAAATTGTTTCAAGCTGGAAAGACTCTACTGTAAGTGGTCGGTTAGACTATAAAATATCTGATTATATTCAAATTCCCAAATTTGGATGCTATACCGACATTCGTAAAAAATATTGCACAAACAGTTCCGTATGCATTGATAAAATATGGCGTATTGGCGGCTCAAACGGCTGGTACTACGCACAATGGTTGTGGGTACTGAGAGGATGTTTCGATAAACTTATTGGTGGTGTAGGACTGCAACGGGGTAGAACAAGCGAAACCACTATACATACCGGAGACACTCTCGATTTTTGGCGAGTACTCTATGCAAATAAACAGGAAGGACGATTAGTGCTGTTTGCAGAAATGAAAATTCCGGGAGAAGCATGGTTAGAATTTCGTTTTGAGGATAATTATATAATCCAAACAGCAACTTTTCGCCCTAAAGGTATAGGTGGCAGATTATATTGGTTTATGATTCAGCCATTTCATATACTTATCTTTGGCGGATTACTAAAAAAAATAACACAAGAAACCACATAAACTTCGCAACTGTATTGTTCCAACATACATACTAAATACAATACACATCCTCGTTTCAAAAACATTTTTAACAAAAAACATAACATTGTAAAAAAAAATTATATATTTGTGTAGAGTGATAAATTATACCTTTATGTAGGGAAAAGAGACTATTTCCATTATTTGATAAAAGAGACTGTTTTATAAATCTACAAACATGAAATATTTTATACTTACATGTTATATTGTAATCAGCATTACTCAAAGTGCTGCAAGCAACGTTCTTACATATAACTATTCCACCAAAGAGGGATTGTCTCATAAAACAGTATTAGACATACTACGCGACTCTAAGGGTTTTTTATGGATAGCAACATCAAGTGGTTTAAATAAATTTGATGGCTACTCGTTTACAAATTATTATCCGGACACTACCAAAAATAGCATTAAAACATTAGGAATTAACAGCTTACTCGAAGACTCATCCGGAAACATTTGGTTGTCGAGCAATTCAGGCATTGAATACTTCAACCCTCTTACAGAAACATTTCATGCTGTAAATATAAAAGACATAAATAAAGATAATTTTTTCGGAAGTTTAACTCTTTCCCCTCAAGGAGATATCTGGACTTGTGGTATAAACGGGCTATTCAAAATTACCAAAACAGATTCAGAATATATACTAAAAGAATTTCCGGTATTTCATAACAATTCAAAAATATACCCCTCCTCTATTTGTTGGGCAGACGGATACTTATGGGCAACAACACCGCAAAAATTTTTTCGTATAGATATTTCCGACACAACAACACATGCTTACACACTACACACAGAAAAAACACATGTATCACACCTCAAAAAAGGATTACCGCATGAATTGATTATTGTAACACACAATATGGGAGTTTCACTCTTTAACACTCAAACCCGAAAATACACAAACATACCTAATAGCCTCATACCAAATCCTGAACAAGAAAATGTATTTATATATAACGCAACACGATTACACAATAAAAAAATACTCATAAGCACCTCTATTGGTTTTTTTACATATGCAGACAAAACTTTCGAGGAGTTTGCTGTTAATTATTCAGAAAACAGTAATATACTCAAAGACTATGTAAGCAGCATAGAGGTTCAAAAAGATGGCAGCTTGTGGATTGGAACATATAATTACGGACTTTTTTCTATTCCTCACACCCCATCTTCATTTAAACAATGTTTTTCATTAAAAGATGTATCGAATCCGAAAAATCCTGTAAATGGTCTGCATATTTTTACAGACAGCTCACTTATTTGGGGCAACAAACACGGAGTTTTTTACAATGCATCATATTCAAACATACACATTTCTCAATCACAGAAAATAAGCTCTTTATATGTGAGCAATATGCATCCTCTCTCGAATGACTCCACACTCATTATTACAAAAAGTGGTACTATATATCTTTTTTCTAAACAGAATCATTCTATTGAATTAGTAAAAAACACACATTCTGTACAAAATGTGTATTATGATTCACTCACACATATTGTGTGGTGTGCAACATGGGGAAAAGCACTTTTTGGTTTTCACATATATTCCGGCACAGAATATACAATTCCACTCAAACAAGACACATATTACCACACTAATATTTATTCAATTACCGGCGATTCTCAAAGCAGATTGTATCTGGGAATGGTAAATGCTGGTTTTATTGTAGTAGAAAAAGCTCATACAAAATCTCCCGATATACAGTTTTACAACCAGAAAAGTAATAGCCTTATCCATAATAATTTTATTTTGGATATGCATAATGACACTCGGGGAAACATATGGATAGCAACCTGTTATAAAGGAATATACCGTTACTCTATTGATCAAAAAACAATCACTCACGAATACCAACCGGACAAAAACCATACATACGTTATAGAAGCAATTATCACAGACGAAAACAACAATGTCTGGTTTTCATCAAACCATGCTATATCCAAATATAATACTGAAAAAAAACAAGTTTTAAACTACTCCGAAAACGAAGGTATTCCTACTGGTTTTTATAACGGTATTGCATATAGCACAGATGACGGAAAACTATTTTTTGGTGGTTTTGAGGGACTTATACGTTTTAATCCACAAAAAATATCATCAAATAATAATCCTATAAAACCATACATACTCGATTTTAAAATTTTTGGTACGTCTATTTCTCCTACGCAAACATACAAAGGGCACACCATACTCGATTCGTCTATTATGTACACCCAATCTATTGAACTTCCCTATAACCTAAACTCACTCAGTATAGATTTTGCAAGTGTTGCCCCCTCCCATTCTTCAGGAATTACATATAAATATATTCTAGAACATTCCGACAAACAATGGACTCGAACTCAAAATCAAACACGGACAGCAACTTATGCATCATTACAACCCGGAACCTATACATTCAAAGTAGCTGCATCACTCAACAATAATATCTGGAGCAACATTCGGACATTGCGTATCACAATATCTCCCCCTTGGTGGAAAACATGGTGGTTCACAACTATACTCATTCTCATAATTCTATCGGGTATATATGTGTACATATATATGCGCATCAAAAAAGTTCGTATTCAAAACCATCTTCTGGAGAAAAAAGTAGCCCAACGAACCGAAAAATTAGAAGAATCAAAACTGGTAATAGAAATGAAAAACCAGGAGCTTATAGAATCATTAAACATGAAAGATCGCCTAATCGGCGTAATCGGTCATGACTTACGAAACCCAATGTCTGTACTTAAAAACACACTACACATTATAAAAACATATAAATCAAACATATCTCCCACAGAATTTGAGGAATACTTAAATAATGCGGAAAAAGCAAGCCAAACAATTATAGAGCAGCTAAATATGATGGTTGATTGGGCACGGGGAAATTGTGATATGATTAGCTGCAAACCTGTTGAAATAAATATTGGTGTACTCATAGCCGATGCTGTACAATTAGTACAAGAAAGTGCTCTTAGCAAACACATTCGCATTATTGTTCAATCAGACTACACAACCAATGCATTTGTAGATCCACGTATGATAAATGTAGTATTTCGTAATTTATTATCTAATGCTATTAAATTCACTCCAGAAAATGGTTCAATAATCATTTCCTGTACCGAACGAGAAAACTCATTACAAATATCATTTATTGATACCGGTAAAGGTATTGCTCAGGAAACACTTTCACGCTTATTTGGTGAACTACAAGCTTGTGATATATCATATGGCACAAACAACGAAACTGGCAGTGGATTGGGTTTGCAGGTATGTAAAACATTTATCGAAAAAAATAAAGGTACTATTTCTGTACAAAGCTCTCCGGATAACGGAAGTGTTTTTACGGTAGCCATTCCAAAAGGTACCAAAAAAGCTAATGAAAACTCTGTTTCTCAATCACATAAACAGTTAACCGATTCTGAAACACTAAAAACAGAAAAAAAACATACAATTCTTCTCATTGATGACAATGAAGAATTAATGACCACCCTTAATGCATTATTTTCGGAACAATTTGCAGTAATAAAAGCATACGATGGAAACAAGGCTTTACATGTTGCCAAAAACATGTCTCCCGACATAATAATATGCGACATACATTTACCCGGGAAAAGCGGTTTTGAAATATGTTCTGTACTCAAAAAAGCCCCCAACACTTCACACATACCTATACTGTTAGTTTCCGGAGACCAGTCCAAAGATACTGAAATACAAAGCTACGCGTACGGTGCAAATGACTTTATAAGAAAACCATTTAATCCGGAAATTCTTATATATAAAATAAATGCACTCGTTGCTTTTGTCGAAAAACAATCAAATACAACAGAGAGTTTTGTGCTTCCTGAAAGTTCTGATGATACAATTATAAAAAAAATAATAGACATTATGAACGAAAACATTGCTAACCCGGACTATTCAGTAGATTTAATAGCTCAGGAACTCGGATTGAGTCGCACTCAATTTTGGCGTAAAACAAAACAGGCATTCAATAAATCTCCGGGAGATTTAATAAAAGATATCCGTCTTCAGAAAGCCAAAGAAATGCTCGAAACCGATTCATACCGAATTTCTGAAATTGCGTATACTGTCGGGTTCAATGACCCACGATATTTCTCTCGCTGTTTTTCTCAAAAATTCGGTGTATCACCTTCTGATTATCACAAAAAACATTCGTAAATATATGTCTCCTCAAACATACTATCATTAAAATTAAAAAAAATACATCTAAGCCTGTCTGATTAGTAAGAAATATAAAGTATTTTTGACTAATAAAATTAAAAAAATGACCGAAGCTATATCTCTTATTCTTAAAAACACATTATCAATCACATTTTTTGTCATGATAATGATGCTCCTTATTGAATACATAAATGTACGTACAGCAGGTGCCTTTAGCAGACATATAAAAAAAACAGGATTTCGACAAATCCTCATAAGTTCATTACTCGGAATTATTCCCGGTTGTTTAGGAACCTATACTGTCGTAACATTATATACACACAGACTTATTAGCTTTGGTGCAATCACTGCGGCCTTTATTGCCACTATGGGTGATGAAGCTTTTTTATTATTTTCCACAATGCCCTTACAAGCGTTATTCATTACCGCGTTTTTGTTTACAATAGGCATTTTAAGTGGCGTGATAATTGACAAGATAAATCCAAAAGAAAAAAAACCGAGGTATACTCAAAACACCCAACATTTTGAAATACATGAAGATGAACTTGAAACCATATCTCATCCATTGCGCACAATTCGTTCAAATATACAACAAAGCTCACCACACCGGGCATTACTTATTACCGGTGCTATCAGTGTTATTTTATTCGCTGTTTTAGGTGATTTGGGGCACAATCACGATTTACTTTCCACCACTCAAGTTCACACTCACGACCATCATGAGTCTCCAATAGGCTGGCTCAATATAACGTTTATTATCATCTCATTATTTACTCTGTATACTGTAAGTATTGTTCCCGAACACTTTCTGGAAGAACATTTATGGAATCATATTATCAAGAAACACTTTTTAAAAATACTTATATGGACATCTATTGTAATTACGGGCGTTTATATACTTAATCAATATATTCATTTACAGGAATTTCTTGACGATTATTTGTTTCATATATTAATTGTAGCTGTTCTCGTAGGACTCATACCCGAATCGGGACCACATGTACTTTTTTTATCTCTATATTTATCGGGAACCATTCCTTTAAGTATTTTATTAGCAAATTCTATCGTTCAAGACGGACATGGTGCTCTCCCTTTGTTTGCTGAAAACAAACCGGCTTTTTTTAAAATTAAAGCAATTAATCTCATTATTGGTTTTATTGTAGGCGGAGCTGGTTTGTTTTTTGGTATATAGTTGCTTGTTGCGAGAAAACTGCTTTTTTCGGTGTTTTTTCGGTTAATAATAAGCCTCATTACCAAGATGATATAATTCGATGGTCAGTCACAATTGGGTAATAACGTGAGTTCGACGTAATTTTTCAAGTTCAGGTTGATGTAAAATGTTGAAGATTAAGGCAAATCATTGAATCTTATCAGGATAAGATGAAGAGATTTAACGCAAATATTCAATATTTTACACAAAGCAATCAATGAAACGCTTATAAACAGCAATCTTCTTCTTAAAAATAATTCGATTTATCCCGATAATACTCATTATTTTTAATCGAATCGTACTATTTCTAAGCGTTCTGAACTCAAAAATTATATCGAACTCACGTTAATATATCCTTGGAATGTATTCGAAAACAATCAATTCATATCCCCAAGGCTTTGTGGGCTAAATTATATTTACCTTTCAGCCAATTATTGTGCGGGAATTATATATACAAGCATGTAAAGGACAGTGATGTATTATTTTTTTTACACCTATTGTATAAATAAACGGTCGAAGTCACTTTGTTCACGCAATTATAAAACCAGAAAATGCAGCTACCATAACACACGTGTAGAAATAAATCTTTTTTTATTTGTAAAATAACCACTCATAATTTCCGGAACTCTATTAGAAGTAAGCAATCTAACAGTTGCCATTTTTTTTATCAGGTGAATATCATTTATCCCAAACATAACATATCCGGTAGAAATATTAATAGGTTGGTCTGCATGCTTTTCCTTGTCGTCCACGTGAACCGCCTTGCAAACAGGATATTCCCCTTTTTCAAAAAACGGCCGAGCTTTATTTAAATCGTCTTCCTGTTGCAGCATACGTATATAATTTATTATCTACACTAAAATATCTAAAAAAGCACCTCTATTTGCACATCACACACATCACTCAAAATAATATTATTACACATAATAATAATACACATATACACAAATAAAAAAAGGTTATTCACACATTTATGTGCAAATAACCTTTATGCGGAAGGAGCGGGATTCGAACCCGCGGTACGATTAACTCGTACGCCAGTTTAGCAAACTGGTGGTTTAAGCCACTCACCCATCCTTCCAATGAGACTGCAAACATAAATATTTAAAATGAAATATAAAAACAGAATATGAAACTTTTTTTATTTTTCTATCACTACAGACAACCCTTCAGCTATTAATTGCTCTTTTATAGGCTTTAACTCCGAATGACTACCATGCTTTATATCACATTTTCCATTATAATGAACAATAAAAGCACACTGCTCTGCCTGTAATTCCTGATGTTCACATATAGACACTAAACAATCTATAACGTGTTCAAAGGTATTATAGTCATCATTATACAACAAAAGAGTGTGTACATCAGATTTTTTTTCTACCGTAGAATGATGTTCCTGTTGTGATTCCTGAATATTTTGTTTTGTATCCATGAATTAAATCTTCTGTTTTGGTTATTATTGTTCTTTTACAATTTTTTTCGTTACCACAGTTCCATCTATCAATTTCACATGTACAAGATAAAGACCTCCCGCAAATTCACTAGAATTTATAGTAACATTATTACTATTATCCAAATCATTTGTTTGTACAATAGTATTACCAATCGCATTAAAAACTGCTATGCTTTTTATTGGCATTGCAGTAGATGAAATGCTAAAAGATTGTGAAAATGAAGACGGAAATACTGTTACTTTTTCCTGAACCTCATGTGTTTGAATACCACCTGTTTCTTCGTCAGGTATTTCACCTGACTTAATTTCTATAGGAAAACGTTTAATAGAACCATGAGATTGAACATGCAATACAGTATCCAATTCATAAACTACATTATCCTGTGAATCCCAAAATTTTATTACAGCCTCTTCTCCTAAAGAGTCAACATGAACAACAGCTGACACAAAAGATGTATCACCTACATGAAAAACCTGCGATAACATACGACATTCACCATTAACAAACACACCTACTTTATCAGTATTTTGAGCCTGTTGACCATTTACGGTAACAATACCGGTAAATATTGATGACGTTGTATAATTCACGCGTTGCCAGTTTGGTTGTGCATATACCTGAATAGACATTAATACAGCAGCCCAAACAAACAATAAAATATGTGTAAACTTTTTCATATCTGTGTATTTTAGATTTTTATTACTTCAAATGTATTACTTTTTTGTGACACTTCCAAAAACCTTTTGAATAATATCAACAGCCCAATCTTGTGGATTTTTTCGAATCTTCTTCTCTTCATCTCCTACCCTAAGAAACAAACCATCCAGAGCTTTTTCTGTTGCATAATTCCCTATGCTTTCTTCTCGAATTCGGTTAACAGTATACCCGGAACTTTCATACGCTGAATTTAAAAGAAAATCCCCTTCAATTGTATTTAAGACTGAATTAATACTATTTCGCAAAGTTGACCAAGCCTGATTTGCAGAAAAACCAAGTCCTAAATCATTGTCTAACTGTGCATCTATTTTCGGTGAATACACTCCTTTGAGAGCTGTATGAGTAATGTTTTGAAAATAACCGGTAGCTGCAGTTGAGTCAAACCCGGTAGACTTTAACTTTTGCGCGGGATTTTCTCCATTTAAAATTTTCCAGCCATCTTCAATTGAAAGTGAATCTATAGCTCCCACAAAAATAGGTTTTGCTTCTTTCGCAGACTCTTCTGCAGCTCTATTAATAGATAGAACAACATCATCAAATTTATCATCAAGATTAAAATACGTTGATAATGCAGGCACATTAGATGTTAAAGAATTAATTTGACTACGAACCTGTTTTGCTTCTTCGGGCAATGGAATTTGTAGTTGCGGATCACCATAATATCCATTTTTAGCTGATAGAACATCTGTTGCAGTGTCTGTTCCTATTTCCAATGCTGTTTTAAGTCCTTTTACTACTTCTGCTTTTGTCAGCCCATCTTCGGGTTCAATTTTCAACACATCACATGAAGAAATACTAAAAACTGAAAGAAGTGTTACTACAAATACGGTAATTTTACGTTTCATAATGCATTTTTTTTATAAAATTATAGTAATTTCGATAAATATCAAATTTCAAGCCATTTTTTATATGACAACTTTATCAACAAAATACTCTACATGCATAAATTATTTTTTATCAATTAATCCTCATCCAACAACCGAACTACACTACACATCTCCGTTTGAGCTTTTAGTAGCGGTTATTCTTTCTGCTCAATGTACAGACAAACGGGTAAATCAAATAACCCCTGACTTATTTTCTGCTGTTCCAAATCCGGAAAAATTAGCTAAAACTGCGGTTCATGAAATATATGAATACATTAAAACATGTTCGTACCCAAACAACAAAGCAAAACATCTGCAAGCTATGGCACAAGCTTTGGTCGAAAAATTTAATTCGCATATTCCGGAATCAATACATGATTTACAATCATTACCGGGTGTTGGCCGCAAAACAGCAAATGTTATTGCAAACACATTATTTGAAGCCCCCACAATTGCGGTAGACACCCATGTTTTTCGTGTAGCAAACAGAATTGGGTTGGTTCAACATGCAAAAACTCCGCTAGAAACAGAAAAACAACTGGTACAACACACACCACACAAACATATTCATACCATGCATCATTGGTTAATTTTACACGGTAGATATACCTGTATTGCTCGTTCACCAAAATGTTCGGAATGTGGATTAGGTAGGGTATGCGATTTTTTTAAAGAAACACGGAAATAATATTACATTCTATCAACACTGCAAAACGAAACATTAGGGACTGGAACAACTATTCGCCCCACTTTTTTACTATCTCGTCAAGCAATGCTACGGTTTCATCATAATCAGTACGTGTAAGTAATTTTATACGAGTATCGCGAAAGTTTGCAAGACCTTTAAAGCCTTTTGCAAATTGACGTCTCATATGAATCACGCCACGAGGTAAGCCTTTTACTTCAACTGATTTATCCATATACTCTTTCAACTCCTGAACCTGTTCTGCTAGAGTCATCGGGGGCAACTCTTCTCCGGTTTGCAAATAATGTTTAATATCTCTAAATATCCACGGATGACCAATACTGGCACGTCCAACCATAACTGCATCTACGCCGTAAGTATCAAACATTTTGCGTGCTTTTTGCGGACTGTCAACATCACCATTACCAATAATCGGCATAGTAATACCGGGAGTGTTTTTCACCTCTCCAATCAATGTCCAGTCGGCCTCTCCCGTGTACATCTGGGCACGTGTACGACCATGAATAGTGAGTGCCTGCACACCAACATCTTGCAAACTTTTTGCAACATCAACTATTGGTTTATGTGTATCATCCCATCCCAATCTGGTTTTTACGGTTACCGGAACAGAAACAGCTTTCACAACATGTTCCGCTATTTCCACCATTCGGGGAATGTTTTGCAACAAACCGGCTCCGGCTCCTTTGCCGGCAACTTTTCGTACAGGACAGCCAAAATTAATGTCAATAATATCCGGACGTAATTCTTCTATAATTTGAGCTGCTTCTGCCATTACTTGGGGATCTTTACCATACAATTGCATAGCAAAAGGCCGTTCATACTCATAGGTTACTAATTTTCGCAATGTTTTCTTAACCTGACGAATAATGGCATCACTCGATACAAATTCTGAATACAATAAATCGGCACCATGTTTTTTACACATATACCGAAATGATGGTTCACTTACATCTTCCATAGGAGCTGCAAAAACCGGATATGAATCAAAAACTATATCTCCTATTTTCATCTGTTTTTTTCTTTCTGTATCTCACTAAACATATAACCAATATATTCAACTTCGCGGATTAAAGAAACCACCGCAACGCAAAAACATATATATAAGACAATTACAACTCAGCCTATTCTTTCATTCAATATAACTATGGAAGACGAATTCCCTCTTTCTCAATTATAATTTTCCGTTGTTTATACAACATACCAATTGCCGCTTTAAATTTTTTCTTGCTTACTCCAAATGCTGCATATATCTTCTCAGGAGGAGTTTTATCAGAAAAAAACAAAAAACCTTCGGAACTCTGTTGCAATTTTTCTATAATATTTGTATTCAAATCTTTAGATTCAGAAAATCCTGGTTTATTCAACACTACATCAATTTTACCATCTTCACGCACCTGTTTAATATAAGCTTGTTTGGTATCTCCTGTTTTAATTGATTCAAAAATTTCATTTTCAAATAACAAACCAGAAAAATTATGTTCAACGACAACTTTATATCCTAAATCTGTTCTATCATACACAAAAACATCTACTTTTTCTCCCGCTTTATATGGAGGCACAACCGGCAAAAAATATTTATCAATTTTTGCAGAAGCAATTATTCTATCAGAAACGGAGTCACGCAACACCTTAATGCAATAAGAGTGCCCCTCTTTCATTTTTACCGTTTGTTCCTTAAAAGGGACAAATAAATCTTTCGAAAGTCCCCAATCTAAAAAAGCACCAAAATCAGTACATTGTTTTACTTCCAGATAAGCACATTCATCTACTTGTGCAAAAGGTATTTCCGTTGTTGCAATAATGCGATCTTCAGAATCAAAATAAATAAAAACAGACACACTGTCACCGGGTGACAATTCTGTTGATATATACCGTTTAGGCAACAATATTTCACCATACTGAGCACCATCGAGATATACCCCAAAGTCAACATTTTTAGTTACCTCGAGACTTTGAACTTTTCCAATTTCTAACATATACTAATTTTTGCACAAATGTACGTAATTACCTGAATCTGACGTAATTTTTGGTATTCAAATTACGCCTGTTTCAGATTACATACATCAGATACATTCTCTAAAAATTATATAGTTTCTGTGCGAAAACTCCAAACACATCGTTATTCTTTGAAGCTTTCGCATCAGAAACACAGAAAAAAAGTATTTTTCTCGCAAGCACTATATACGGAAATACGGAAAATCAATCCCCAATTCAAACCGCATAAGCAACATGTATTTTTCTATTAAAGTGGTTATAAGAAAGTTTTCGCGAACATGCTCAACCGCAGAAATTCCCATTCGTTCACGATCTTCATCATTCAGCAACATATGTTTTGAAAATGCAACAATACGATCAATATCAAATGGTTCAACAAGAAAACCTGTTTTTCCGTCAATAACCTGGAGTACGATTCCCCCCACATTACTGCCAATCACAGGTGTCCCCTGCCATAATGCCTCTGTTACCACAAGTCCAAAACCTTCTTTGGTTGACACATGAATAAACACAGACGCTAATTTCAATAAACACCCGATATTTTCATCATTATCAGGTATATTCAACAAAGGATAGATATCAGGATCCTCATCAATTTCATCAAGAATTTCCTGATACATTTTCATTCCCTCAGGGTCATCTGTTGCAGAATTACCAACAATAATTAACTGCGGATGTAATTTTTTAACATCAGAATCTTCTTTCAATTTTTTAAAGGCATCAACTATTGTTTTTTGATTTTTATGCACATCATATCGTGACACGGCCAATACAATAGGACGTTCAGGGTCAATGTTATGCTCTTTTAACAATGGTTCCAAATTGTGCAAGGATTCTTCTGTTGTACGTTGTCTATTCTTTTTAGATAAAGGATCAATTGCAGGTACAATTTGATATACAGGTTTTTTTATACCATCCTTCACAAATTCACGCATAGAAAAAATAGATGCATCATAATTATTGATATAGGGCAATAAAAAATTCCATATCATTTCATTTGCCTCCGAAGTGTCTATATGACACCGCCATACTATTTTACTCTTATACTCTCCATGCACGATAGAAGCACATGGCTGAGGGTCATGAACAACCGTAAAGTCAGCTTTTAACACATCGTCTTTAAAGTTCTGTTTATTTGTCTGAATATACGTTTCAAACAAATCTTCGAGAGTAAACTCCTGATTTACTCCCTGTATAATATTATGAAACCGTTTTGTTATAGAATAAAACTGTTCATTCCCTTCTATACTATACCATTTTGCATCAATACCTAAACCTTTTGCTATTGGGATAACACTTTTTAACATTTCTGCTACTCCACCACCATCAAACGTAGAGTTTACATGAAACCATTGTTTGTTTTCCAAATGGTGTGCTACTTGTAATAAACGTTCAATCTTCGGGGCTCCAATAACATCTTTATATTTCATTATATCAATCGCATCTAAAGGATCATGCGTTGCTAAAAACTTTTTACTCTCATTATTGTACATAGTATATAATTTGAAAAATTAATAATAAATAATGTATACTCTCTTTAATTTACCAGCATTACTATCTAATAGGATAAATCAATATTTTACTTATAAAAGTACGCATTTTTTCGAATATCACATAACAAATATTTAAAAAAATAGTGCTTATAATATATGTTACAAATAAATAAATTGATATCCAGACTTATATAAAAAAACAATCGCGTTCTTTATTGTATAATAAGTTTATATATACGTTGATTATACCCACACCAAATACCTCCTCCTCCGGAAACATTCGAAACTAAATTTGAACCGTACGAAGCAAACGGATTGCCAATATTAAAGACTTCTTTTTCGTAATTTTTCCAAAACAAATATGCATCTTTATTCATGCTCACAACCTTTAATGCAACTGTATCATGTACTGAATAAGAAAAATCACGAGATTTATCATAAAAATTTTCATTCCCTTTATATATCGGTTTATCTTCACATATTCCGGTAAAAGAATTATCGTCGAAAGACGATAAATATGTAGAAACATACTCGTGCTGTTTTGATTGGATACGAGTAAAAGTTCTATAATAGTTTTTTTGGTTTGGATTATCACACAATCGAATCCACATATCACGTTTTAAACTATCTTTTGCAGCAATTGTCCAAACAGAATCCACTGAAACCGGTTCTGGTATACTTGTATGTGCGGTAACTGTATCGTCATAATACACAATTTCTAACTTATAGGTTTTTCCTTCTTCACCACGAATTTTTTCAGATTCATAATAATGTTGCGGAAAAGCATTTTTATTCCATCGCAAATATAAATACTCAGACTGTTCACCATCTGAAATCCGCACATTTGCACGAGTAGTAACGATATCCAAATATGTTGAAGAATCAATACGTGATTCTACAGGAATTGCTTGCGTTAACACAACGTGTGCTTTTTTACCTACTTCTATGTAACCATCAACTATGAGTATTGATTCAGAATCAGATTCGTTTCCAAAATCATCAGCACATCTGCATAACTGAGAAGCGACAACAACAAACAATACATAAATAGCTACTATCCTCATAATCAAAAAGTAAAATGCAAAGAACACGAAGGTAACACGGGAAATAATCCCACAAAATCTTGTGTAGTTGTTATTGCAAAATTATCTATATCTCCGGTAATTCCATAATATACATAATAACTATTTGTTCTGTTATACGCATTATATACCGAAACATTAAATTGTAAGGTATGCTTTTCTGTATTAACACACGTATAATCCAAACCAAGATCTAAACGATGATAAGCAGGCATACGAGAATTGTTGATTGTTCCATATTGATTAATTAAATTTTTATCAATGAAATAACGATATGCGGGTTTCGAATACACTCTACCACTCGAATACACCCAAAGAGCCGATAAACTAAGATGAGAGGTTATGGTATAAGTTGCATACACCGAGACATTATGTGGTTTATCATACGAAGCAGGATACACATTATTATCATTAATAGAACTAAATTTGCGTAATGAACGTGAAAAAACATAGGACACACCGCCTTGTAAAATTCCTTCATTTTTTTCTATACTCATTTCTGTGCCAGCAGAAAAACCACTACCTGTAGCAATTTTTGTGGCAAGAGATTGATTATACAATGTAAAAAAACCATCCTTAAATTCAACAAGATTATTCATTTTTTTACCATATACAGAAAACGAAGCTGAATAGTCGTTTTTAATTGTTGATACATACCCAACACTTAATTGTACTCCTCTTTGTGCAGGACTTATGGCACTTGCCGGAAACCATATATCTGCTGGCAAAGCAGCCGAGAATAATGAAACCATATGAAGATTCTGATTTGCACGAACACATGCAGCTTTTAGCGAAGATGTAGATGATAAAATATATGTACTTGAAATACGAGGCTCAAAACCAAAATGTGAATACATAATTTCATTATTGGTATATTTTACAGAATCCGTAAGTTCATTATAGCTATCATATGTATATTCTGTAGCAGGTCCTAATTGGGCATATGGAACAAATCTAAAACCATACTCAACAGAAAATCGTGAAGAATATTTTTTTGTATATGAACCAAATATTGATGCCCCCCCACTACGACTTAACTGAGAATCAGATGGTGACACGTCTGAACTATCTATAAAAGCAGAAATCGAACCGGAATTAAATTGATTATATGATGCATCAACACCTAGAGTATACGTGTAACTATCGCTGTTTTTTGTGTACACATAATTCACTGCAGATGTTGAAATGCCTGTAGAAATAGCCAATGAATATACACTTTGATTCGCCAAAAAATTAAAGTCATACACAGAATGCGATGCCGTGAGTGTCTGAAATACATCTTCCTCTGACAAATGCTTCCAGCGTGCACTAAACACTGTATTACCCCAATCAACACAATTATACAATGACGTTTCATTGTTATTCATATTAAAAGCATCTTCTCCTGAATAAAACGAAAAACTCAAAATATTATTCATATTAATACGGTAATCATATCGTACAGTTGCATCATTAAAATCAAATTTTGGTTGTGTTTCTTCATTGTTTCCAATCACATCAAGTATCAAAGGCATAACAATTAAATCGAGATACGATTTTCGATACGAAAACCGTAAAGCACTATTATCACTTACCCGTAAAGATGTATATACACTCGAGGACAAAAGACCAACAGAAACGGCACCGGAAATAGAATCAACGAATGCAGAGCGAGTTTCAATATCCAAAACAGATGACATTCTACCACCATACTCTATAGGTGCTGCAGATTTATATAAATCGGCAGCATCAATAATTTCTGAAGGAAAAACAGAAAAAAAACCCAACAAATGAGATGGATTAAATACCGGTGCACCATCCAATAAAATAAGATTTTGCTCTTGTGTTCCTCCACGAACATTCATTCCCTGTACCCCTTCAGATTTTTGCACCCCACCTTTGGTTGAAAAACTTCTTATAATATCTGCCTCACCCATCATGCTTGGAATTTGTGATAAATCTACACGATTGAGTGTAATTTTATCTATTTTTTCGGTAACAACATTTTCCTTTTTTTGTTTCGTTATTACTACTTTAGACAACTCAACACCTGCTGGTTGCATAAAAAAAACATATGTCGTATCTGAAACAAGCTGTCTTTGAAAAACAGTATCCTGATAACCAACATATGAAATTTCAAATGTGTATTCTCCTTTTGGAAGCTCAAATATGCATTTCCCATGTTCATCTGAAATTGTCCCCTCATTTATTTCCGAAACAAAAATATAAGCAGACTCCAACTTTTGATTGCTCTTTTTATCAACTACTTGTAAAGTACAGGAATACGTTTGAGAAAACATATATTGTACACTAATACATACTAATAAACAAACAACTAATACACGACTCATAAAACACACAACAACATATCAAACATGAATTTAACCAATTTCTATTATTAGAATGTATGTATGTAAACAACTATTTTATTTATTTGTATAAATAATTACAGACCTACAATACGTATACTACAACATAAAAAAAGGTTGGCTACACAATACAGTAACCAACCTTTTAATAGAAAAATTTTCATAAAAATTAAAAAGTATCAAATAAATCTTCTAATTCAGTTTCTAAATCTTCTAATTCAGCTTCAAAATCTTCAAATCCTTCCTGAAAATAAACTTCAGCATCTACCGGAGAACCATTTTCTTCAAATATAAATTGAACAGCAACGTCTTCACGTTCTTTCGTATCGTATTGCTGTGTTTCAAAATTATAATCTTCATATTCCACCGTTTTCATGTACATCTCAG
The DNA here is from genome assembly GCA_046482735.1 of Bacteroidales bacterium. Classification (GTDB taxonomy): domain Bacteria; phylum Bacteroidota; class Bacteroidia; order Bacteroidales; family UBA1715; genus JAQICB01. The sequence continues at coordinate 21,632 of JAWOEL010000040.1, forward strand.
CATTAGCAATTTTTTTCGAATTATCAGTATACATTAAATACATGTTAACATGTTTATTTAAAGCAAAGACAATACTATCCTGTAATTGATTAACAGAATAGCCTTCTGCATCAGCTTTATTAATTATTTCTTGTATAGCATTTGATAATTTTTTTGTGTTTATCAAATTAATTAATTTAACATTCATTATTTGATAATACATTTTAACATCCTGAAGAAACATTCCTGCTTCAGAGATATAGTTATCTTCATGAAATTGAGATGTATCATTACGGATAATATTATTTTCAAAATATGTCTCTATATCAGAAACATCAAAGTTACCACTTGCATCTACACCTGTATTCATTAATGTTTTATCGCCATACGTAAATAAATAATCATATGACGCAGCACTAGTATTTTGATTTAAGCTACGCTTCCATGTATAATCTTCTAATCTAAATGATGATTCAATTATTGAAGGAACACCATCAGAATTATACTCCGCATCAAGTGTATATTCAACAAGTGTTGCACCTTTCACATCAAAGGTCACAGAAACATTATTAGGAGCTTCAGTAGTTGAAAGATATGTATCTGAAACATTCGTTAATTCCGTACTCAAAGTCAACTCACAATTATTCTCGTCGTCGACATCAGCATCATATGGAAATATGTATTTCACCATCAATTCGTCAGTTTGCGATTCAACAAACTCTCCTGTCGTAGAATTCCAGGTATAAATACCAGCATCCTCTTCGATATCAGCACGTAAAGAATAATTTTTAAGTAAACTTTTGACCTCTTGTGTAGAATTTCCACTTTGTAAAGAAAGAAGTGTTGGTAAAAAACCGGATTTAATAACTACTGATTTTTCACCTGATAACTTATTTGACAAACTTTTTGCAGCAACAAAAACATCTGATTTTGGTAAATTTTCAAGTTCTTTCATAAAATCTATACCTGCCTTTTCCATATTAGCTTTACTAACTTCTGGCGAATCCTCGCTATATTCTGGTTCTTTTTCAGGAATATCATTTGTTTGAGCAGGATCATCTTTTTTACATGCGGTAAAAACAAGTCCCAAACTTAGGATAATAAATAATGGTTTAAATAGCTTTTTCATACAATACATAGTTTTAAATTAATTATTTTGGGTATTTATTAATACAAAATTAGTAATATGCTCAACATTAGCAAATATATTTTGCGATAATTTTTTATTCTCATTATAAAAAAATATATACACCACACATAACTAGTTTCTGCGCGAAAACTCCAAATACATCCCCGAAGTATATTCGGGGTAGACTGTTATTCTCATCTTGAAAACAATCATTTACAGACGTAAACTTATTGATTTTAAAGATTTTGAAAGCCTCGTCTTTGAAGCTTTCGCATCAGAAACACAGAAAAAAAATAGTTTTCTCGCAAGCACTAACTATTAATTAGTCACGGCTTCGTTTATATTCAATAACTTTCATGTTTTGTGGAATTGAATCAATTATATCAAATTCTATCATTGTACGAACAGTATGAAATCCAAACTTCCCAATTGCACCGGGATTAATAAACAATGCTTTATGATTTGCATCATTCATAATTTTAAGTATATGAGAATGTCCACACACAATAATGTCAGGAGTGTGTTGTGTTATTAATTGAAAACATTCTCGTGTATATTTTTTAGGATATCCTCCAATATGACGCATCAACACAGTTAAATTGTGCACAGTAAATATAAGATTTTCCGGAAACTCACTACGCACATCAACTCCATCAATATTACCATACACAGCACGTACTGGTGCACATGTCCGAAGAGTCTCTACTACAGATATATCACCAATATCACCAACATGCCAAATTTCATCAACTTGCTGTGCTCTTTCAATAATTTCCTTACCGATATATGAATGCGTATCGGATAATACTAAAATTTTCATATATTTTTATAATTTACGTTGATTTTGTTGTATGCCGACTTGCTGATTTTGGAATTATGTATATCAATCCGGATACTAAATTAATTGCACCACACAATTTGTTATTCAGGAAACGTTTCATAATAAAATCCCCATTATACATTTTCACTCAAGTGTTCAATATATTGAATAGATTCAGGTCCTAAATTACATATCAAATCAAGAATACTTAATCCGGGTATAAAGCCATTTTTTTCTTCAAAAACCTGAATATAATGATTGTAATTAAAGTTTTGTTCTTTTTTTGGACTTATACTATATCTCACATCATAGTTTTGACGTTCATCATAGCTATGCAAAAAATCTGCCGTATACAATATAGGAACTGATACAGACAACAAAGAACATACTGTCTCTAAAAGATTATTATTAAAATCCAACAACCACCTATAATGTTCTGAATAAAAAGGATAAAAATATTCTTTATAATATTCAAAAAACGGAGATGTGTTATAAGCAGATTCTATTGCGTGCCAATGCTGTTTTTGCCAGGATTCATCATACGAAATACGCACATCGCGTATATTAGTTTTACTTCCATTCACACGAATAACAGGAATAATTAAATCCAGTTTTCCTTGTGCAGTAGCAATAGAAGCACGATTTCTATATGATTGTTTTACAAAATGTTCATAAACTTCTATATAAATCCGGGAAGACTGCAATGCATATGCAAAAAAACATATCGGTGGTAAATATGAAGTTGCTGCAATAAGATTCATACGTATATGTAATAGATTAAAAAAAGATATAGTATAATCAAGTTACTTCAATAAACATGCCTGCATGATTTATAATAAAATGCAAAAAAACAATCAGCACATCAAAATTCCTGATTCAATACATATTAATCATCATGAACAATTGTAAACAAACGATTCCATCGAATATTAAACGGGAAAACACCTCTATCACTCAACGAAAGCCAAATTATTGAAGCTTTACCAACAATATGATTCATTGGCACCGGTCCCCAATAGCGGGAATCCTGAGAATTATCACGATTATCACCCATCATCCAGTAATAATCCATTGTAAAGGTATACGAATCCACTTTTTCACCATTAATAAAAATATGTTCACCTTCTACCTGTAAATCATTACGCTCGTATACAGAAATTATACGCTGATACAAAGGCAAATTAGTAACATTTAAATCAACAGTTACACCAGCTTTCGGAATAACATACGGTCCGAGAAAATCCTTGTTCCATGAATAATTTGAATGATGCGGAAAACAGTTATGATCCCATCTCCCTTTTAGCCCCTCACGAAAACGTTCAATATTTTTAACAATAGAAAAAGAAGACAATAATTCGTATTTCTCCTTATTCAATAAAGCTAAATATCCTGATGGCGTTTCCATATATTCACGAATCCCGAGTTCCGGCATACGTCTTATTCTTTTCCCCTCAACTTCAACAAGATACCGAAATTGTTTACCTTCAATATTTTTTTGTGGATTACCATTAATAAAAACATTACCATGAATAACTTCTAACGTATCACCCGGTATAGCAACACAACGTTTTATATAATTTTCACGTTTATCAACCGGTCTGGAAATAATAGAATCTTCAAAATACGCATAAAAAACTTGTTCTGCCGTCTCATACTGTTGAGTTAACTTTTCATACCGTCTATAATCGGCAGCATTCATTGGAGCATAATTAGGGAAATCACGCTTTAACTGGTAAAAACTTTGTGCCTGACGTGTAAGAATTACCGAATCACCTTCCGGAAAATTAAATACTACAATATCATCATTTTCTATCTCCTCTAAACCAGCTAATCGTCGATACGGTACTTTCCACGATTCACTATATGATTTTTTCATATTATTTGAAAACGGCATAGAATGATGTACAAAAGGGAAGGATAAGGGCGTCATAGGTGTACGAGGACCATAATGAAATTTACTCACAAATAAAAAATCACCAACCAGCAACGAACCTTCCATTGAAGAAGTAGGAATAGTATACGCTTCAAAAAAGAATAAACGAATAAAAGAAGCTGCAATTACAGCAAATATAATAGCATCAACCCAACCTAACAACCACTTTTGAAATTTATTTTTAGGTTTTACTGCATTCCAAAATGCCCATGGAACTTTTTTGGTTATGTATAAATCAAAAATCACAACGAGACCAAAAAGCCACCAAAAATTTTGTAACCAAATAACCCACAGTGTGTAACAAATAGCAACTAGAGAAAATGTTACCCATTTGTTTTCAAAAAGCTTTTTCATATGTTTATATTAATTGATTGTTATGTATCATAACTTGACTCGTTAGTTGCAAAAAAGTTATGCAAAACATACATAAAAAGCAGTTTCTACACTACTTTTTATGTAAAACACCTGTTTATAAACTAACAAATAACATATTTAGTATATTACAGACCAAGTAAATCTTTCATACCAAAAACACCTTGTTTGTTTTCCATAAATTCAGCAGCTAAAACAGCCCCCAGAGCAAAGCCCTTACGAGATTTAGCCGTATGTTTTAATTCAATACTATCAACCTCTGAATCATATGTAAGCGTATGAGTTCCCGGAACCGAACCAAGACGTTTAGCCACAATTTGCAAATCAGAAGTATCATTAAATTCCTGTAAAGTCCACTTCTTTTTACGATCAATATTTTCAAGTACACCTTCAGCCAACGTAATTGCTGTACCACTCGGAGCATCAAGCTTTTGCGTATGATGAATTTCCTCCATTGCAACATCATAAGCAGGGAATTTATTCATTAATTTAGCAACATACGCATTTACCGCAAAAAACAGATTTACCCCTAAACTATAATTAGATGCATAGAAAAAACCAGTTTTATTGTCTGCACACATTTTTTCAACATCATCATACTTATCGAGCCAGCCGGTAGTACCCGAAACAACAGGCACACCAGCATCAAAACATGCTTTATAGTTACCAATAGCAGATTCAGGAATAGTGAATTCTATTGCGACATCTACTTTTGATAAATTTTCAGTATTCAAATCATTTTTATTATCTATATCGATAACAAGTGGTACAGAATGACCACGTTCCAGAGCAATTTTTTTAATTTCCTGCCCCATTTTTCCAAAACCAATAAGTGCTATATTCATAAGAAAAATATTATATTTAACAAAAAAGGGGAAGACTATACTGCACTTCCCCTTATAATTATTAATTAATTACAATGTATTTATTTTTTAGCAATATCCACAACAGCTTTGAAAGCTTCAGGATTATTCATAGCTAAGTCTGCAAGAACTTTTCGATTCAACTTAACACCTTTTTTTGAGAGAGCACCCATAAACTGAGAATAGTTCATGTCATACTGGCGAACTCCGGCATTAATTCTTTGAATCCACAATGAACGAAAATTTCGTTTTTTTGTTTTTCTATCGCGATAAGCATACAACAAACCTTTTTCTAAGGCATTTTTTGCGATAGTATACACATTTTTACGTGCACCATAATACCCTTTAGTTTGTTTTAAAATTTTTTTTCTGCGTGCTCGTGACGCAACTGAGTTTACCGATCTTGGCATAATTTTACAATTTTTAATGCAGAGCGTTCCATTAGGAAACTTAGGGGCTCATACATTGTTACACACTAATTTTATTTGTTACTTCAATCCAAGCATTAATTTAACATTTTTTTCATCCACTTTATGTACCGTAGATGTTTTTGTTAAATTACGTTTTTGTTTAGTCTCTTTGTTAGATAACAAGTGACTTTTAAACGCTTTTTTTCGCTTGATTTTTCCGGTACCGGTAACACTAAACCGTTTTTTGGCACTGGAATTTGTTTTCACTTTAGGCATTTTTCTATCCTTTTAATATTACTAATTACTAATTTTTCTTTTTCGTTTTTAAAGGCGACAAAAAGATAATCATTCGCTTACCTTCCAAACGAGGTTGTTGATCTAATTTTGAAATATCAGATAAATCATCTATAAACCGACGCAACACCTCTTCACCTTGGTCTTTGTAAATTATCGAACGTCCTTTAAAAAAAACAAAAGCTTTTACTTTTGCTCCGTCTTTCAAAAACTTTTCAGCATGACGTAATTTAAACTGATAATCATGCTCATCAGTATTAGGCCCAAACCTAACCTCTTTAACAACTACCTTAGAGGTTTTTGCTTTAATCTCTTTATGTTTCTTTTTTTGTTCATAAAGAAACTTTTTAAAATCGACAACTCTACATACAGGCGGATCAGCTTTAGGTGAAATTTCAACTAAATCTAATTCCTCATCATCAGCTATGTGTAAAGCTTCTGACAACGTGTACACTCCAATTGGTACATTTTCACCAACCAACCGCACCTTTTGTGCTCTAATCTGATGGTTTACCTTATATTTAGCTGCAATTTCGTCAGCCAAACTTGGATTTCTTCTAAAACGATTCTGTGCTATAGTTCTGTCCTCCTAAATTTTAATTAAACTTCTATTTAATTGATATATTTTAATAATTCATCATTTCTGCAACTTCGTGCGAAATATGTTGAATAAATTCTTCTGCTTTCATTACTCCCATATCACCTTCCCCTTGCTTTCGTACCGATATGGTTCCATTTTCCTGTTCATGTTCTCCAACAATCAGCAGATATGGTATACGCTTTAATTCATTATCACGTATTTTTCTACCCACTTTTTCATTTCGTTCATCTATGAGAGTGCGAATATCGGAATTATTTAACAAATTCAAAATATTTTTCGCATAATCATTAATTTTTTCACTCACAGGAATCACAACAACCTGATCCGGAGTCAACCATAATGGAAATTTACCAGCCGTATGTTCTATTAAAACAGCCACAAACCGTTCGAGCGAACCAAACGGTGCTCTGTGTATCATCACTGGTCTGTGTTTATTACCATCAGCTGCAATATAGTCTAATTCAAACCGTTCCGGCAGATTGTAGTCTACTTGTATAGTGCCTAATTGCCATTTTCTTCCTAGGGCATCTTTTATCATGAAATCCAACTTCGGACCATAAAAAGCTGCTTCGCCATACTCTACTACGGTATCCAAACCTTTTTCTTCTACAGCATCTATTATTGCTTGTTCAGATTTTTCCCAATTTTCATCACTTCCGATATATTTATCAGCATTATTTTTATCGCGTAATGAAACCTGTGCTTCAAACTCTTTAAAGTCCAATGCTTTGAAGATGTAAAATATAATATCTATTACCTTGCAAAATTCTTCTTTTAGTTGTTCTGGTGTACAAAAAATATGTGCGTCATCTTGAGTAAAGCCTCGTACACGTGTTAAACCATGAAGTTCTCCACTTTGTTCATACCTATACACCGTACCAAATTCGGCTAAGCGAATTGGTAAATCTTTATAAGAATGCGGTTTATTTTTATAAATCTCACAATGATGTGGACAATTCATTGGTTTGAGTAAAAATTCTTCTTTTTCAACTGGTGTATGTATTGGCTGAAATGAATCTTTACCATATTTAGCATAATGTCCGGAGGTTTCGTATAATTCTTTTTGCCCTATATGTGGAGTTATCACTTGTGAATATCCATATTTTCGTTGCACATTTTTCAAAAATGACTCTAAGCGTTCACGCAACATTGCTCCTTTAGGAAGCCATATTGGCAAGCCCTGTCCTACTCGCTGCGAAAACATAAACAATTCCAACTCTTTCCCGATTTTTCTATGGTCTCGTTGCTTTGCGAGTTCGAGTTTTTCTAAAAACTCGTCTAACAATTTCTTTTTGGGAAATGATATACCATATATTCGTGTCAGTTGTTTACGATTTTCGTCTCCCCGCCAATATGCACCGGCAAGACTTAATAATTTGACGGCTTTAATGTTTTGTGTGTTTGGAATATGTGGTCCTCGACATAAATCAGTAAATGCACCATGTGTATAAAATGTTATAGTACCATCTTCCAATTCTTCGAGCAATTCCAATTTATATTGCTCATTTTTCTCTTTAAAAAATCTCACTGCTTCATCTTTAGAAACAGCAACTCGTTCAAAAACACTTTTCTGACGGGCTAGTTCTATCATTTTTTTCTCAATAACAGGTAAATCTTTATCTGTTATAATAGTATCGCCTGTATCGACATCATAATAAAAGCCTTGCTCTATTGCCGGGCCAATGCCAAACTGTACTCCCGGATACAGTTCTTGTAATGCTTCTGCCATAAGATGGGCCGATGAATGCCAAAAGGCATGCTTCCCTTCTTGAGAATCAAACTTATGTAAAGAGATTTTGGCATCTGTTTCTATTGGTCGCATAACATCCCACAATTCATCATTAACGCTTGCAACGACAACTTCTCGTGCAAGTTGTGAGCTTATGTCACCAGCAATTTCAACCGGAGTTATACCGCTTGAATATTCTTTTGAGTGTCCATCTGGAAATGTTATTTCTATCATTACTATTCTATCTTAAAATGGTTGCAAAAATACGAAAGATTGCATAAGAAACAAGTGTGTTTCTCATAAATTAACTTTTTTACCGGTATTTCAGCTTTTCTCACAACTTATATAATACTTTGTAATAAAAACCTCAATTATTTTTTTCAACATTAGTTAGTAGATAAACACAAGTTTATGTATGTTGATTTCTCCATATATAAAATATTCGTATAAAGTAATACTATTTTCATTACACTAAACCGCTATTTTTTTATAATTTTGTTTAAAATTAATTACCATGGCTGATACAAAAATACTCGATTTCATAACGGTCTCTGCTGAATATTGTGCTTTTTTAGAACAAGTTAATTCTTTTTCTCAAAAAGACTTTATTTCTAAATCACAAAAAATTTTGTGTTTGTTATATCTTAAAACCTCTGTTTTAGAACCCGATAATGATGTTGATGGTTTTAGTGTTCAGTACGTTACCGAAGATGACTATACCTATATTCAATCGCATGTTGCTGAAAAACTTGCGGATTTTGATACATTTTTGGACGTGCAAGAACCTGACAGATACGAAAGCGGCGAGACTGTAAGTGTCCGCATTTCTGAATGCTTTGCTGATATTTATCAAGACATTCGTGAATGTCTGGAACGATACAAAAACGGAAATGATGAAGCTCAGCAAAATGCTCTTTTTGAATGTGTACTGAATTTTAAAACGATTTGGGGACCCAGAACCTTAGCTTTAATTTCTGAATTACACAATATTTTATATTGTTCAACAACTATTTTTACTGATGACAAATAATTCTATTTCTCTATTCCCTGACATTACAAATCTCCGCAGTGAGGATATTACACAATATCCAACAAAAAAATTTACCGGAAATATTCATGTTATTGACAATAAAAATCAAATAAATGATGCTGTTACGTATCTTACATCATGTTCGATTCTCGGATTTGATACTGAAACAAAGCCATCGTTCAAGAAAGGTATTTCTTATTCAATTTCTCTTTTACAATTAAGTGACGACAAAAATGCTTTTTTATTTCGAATTCAAAAGTGTGGTTTCCCTCGTGAATTACAAAAAATACTCAGTTCTCCCAATATTTTAAAAATTGGTGCTGCTATACATGATGATTTAAAATCTTTAAAAAAAATAAATTATTTTAAACCTCAGGGATTTATTGATATACAAAACATAGCAAAAGAATTAGAAATAGAGCAGGTTGGCCTCAAAAACCTCTGTCCTCTTGTTTTAGGTTTTCGAATTTCAAAACGGCAGCAACTCTCAAACTGGGAATCGGATAACTTACGCACCGCTCAACAAACTTATGCTGCAACCGATGCATGGGTTTGTTATTTATTGTATTTAAAACTAAATCCCTATATATTATAGTATTCGTCGTCTATAAAGTATTCATTTCGTATTGCTGCTCAATACAATGCATCAACACAAAGCGAGATTTCTTGCAAAACATATTAAGTTCAATTCTGGTTGTGAGTCACAAATTTAGCTTACAGTATACTATAATCTGATTATTGCAAATACGTTATTGCAAACCTCAAACTGTTAAAATAGACATCATACATTTCTTTTAAAGAAATGACGATCAGTTTGTTATATCTCTATCTCAATGATATAGAAAACCGGATCTTAATAATTAATATATTGTAAAAAAGAAAGTGTAAATGCATATGATTTAAAATCAGCAATGGTTTCTTTCTCTAAATCTGCTGCATTATTTTCATTAGTATTATCAAGTTCTCCTTTATTGACCATTGATACCCGTAAGTTAATTTCGCGTGCATAAAACTGTTTTCCAACAAATTTCACTCCCGTCACAATTACAGGCTCCCACCATTGTGCATTAATTCCAAGATATTGAGCATTATCACTTGGAGCCACAGGAACAGGTTTGGATGACAATGGATACTTCATGTACTGAATACCACCACCTAAGCTAAAACCAACTCTTTTACGAGTAGCAACAGTTGCCGCACAATTAAAATTTAACTCAGCAACAAAAGGCATACGAAAAGATATATTACCACCGCCACCTTGTTCGTTATATGCTCGTCCTACACTTAGTGTTGGTTGTCCGGCAAGAGACAAAGCCAAATCATTTGAAAACTCCAAAATATTCATTCTTCCGGAAAAAAACACGGTTGCATAATTTATATTTGTAGTTTCAAATGACTCTTGTCGAATACTTCCTTCTGAAAGCATAATATCTGCACCTAATGTTCCACCAACTTGACCATATAATCGTTCAATAAACTGGGAAAATGCAGATGAATAGCATATCATAAAAAAGACAAGGTAAAATAAACGTTTCATATGTATAGTTTTTATGTTTATAACTTACTTATTAATAATTAATTATACGAGAAAAAGATAATTGACAACTAAATGGTTGTTTTTCTTTTTGCAATTCACCATCAAAGTTAATAAATTCTTTTGCATCTTTTCCCATTCCATATGTAAAAAAAATCTCTTTAACTATATTTTTTTTATTTATATAACGAAAACCGAGTTCTCCTACAACTGTTAACCATGATTTTTTGTACTCTTCTAATGTAACATTATCAGCAGAAACCGAATATCCATACATAGGAGACATTGTATATGCCACTCCTGCACCAACTACAAAACCTACATTTTTTTTGGAACCATATTGAGACACAATGCCATAATTATATTCTAAAAAAATGGGTGCCTGAAATTCAAAATTATACCACGATCCACCATCAAAAACCTCATAGGCAACGCCATAGGCAATTTTTGGTTTCACTTGCAGTGAAACAGACATATCAGATGATATAGGTATAAGATTAACTCGCTGCCCAAAATGAAAACTTACAAAGTTAAATTGCATATGTTGATAGGAAGTCACATACTCTTCTCCATATTCAGGTGTTTTGGTTTGTAAATCAGAAGAAGAAATATGAAAATCTGTCACAAGACTCATTCCCACCGAGGAAAAAAACCAATTTGAGATTTGAGCATGAGATTGCATACAGAATATACTCAGTAATATAAATATTATTATTTTTTTCATGTATCCTAATATCTTCACACAAAGATATATTTTTTTACCTAACACACAATTAAAAAAACTATTTAATATTTAGTAATAAAACTTCATGTTATTTTGTTAGATACAAAAAACAAAACTCTCTATTTTTCCTGCATCTCCTCCCCCTCTCAACACTATTCACAACATCTATAATAGCTATAAATTACCCCCCAAAAAAAACTGAAACACAAATCACAATCAGATTATATTGTTCTGCTTACATACATTTTTCTAAAAATATTGACAATAATTATTGACATATTCTAATTTTATTCTAATATTTGCATTATTAAAAAAACACATTTATACTAGATGCAATTTTTCTCTAACATATGGTGGTGGCACTTTCAAAAATACATATTTGAGAGGTAAAATTCCTATGTTATATAAAATATAAAATAAAAAAGGCTTACCTCTCACGGTAAGCCTTTTTTTTTGAAAAAAACACATAATTTATACAATATGAAACTATCCGAAACTAATGAATACAAATACACACAGTATAATGATTATTTTATAATCCAAAAAAACTATGTCACAACATCAAAATTATGGTACAGCTCTATCCTATAAAAATTGCAAAATAAATTATAAAACATACAAGTCAATTAAAAAAAACATATGAAAACAAACATTACCACACACGTAAAAAAAACATTGGCCGATACTCTTACACCGGTAAATGTATATTTAAAAATACGCGATAAATTTTCTGAGCCACTATTACTTGAAAGCACAGATTTTCATGGCGATGAAAACAGCTATTCAATATTATGCTGCGAAACAATAGCATCTATAAGTGTAGAAAACAATACACTTACAAAACAATATCCCACAAAACCAACACAAAAAACAGCACTTTCCAAAGACATGTCAGTACCGGAGGAAATCAATTCATTTATTCAATCATTTTCCGTTTCGCAAGATATTTCGAACAAACATATAAATGGATTTTTTGGCTATAATGCTTATGATGCTGTTACATATTTTGAAGATATATCTCTTACACAACGTACAAAAGAAGAAAATGCTATACCTGAAATTAAGTATAATTTCTATAAATATATTATTGTTTTCAATCATTTTAACAGCGAGTTATATATAATAGAAAATCTTGTAGAACACGAAGAAAGTTGTCTGCAAAATATAATAGATATAATTCAAAATAAATCATTCGGATTATTTGACTTTCAATCCACATCCGAAGAATATTCGAACTTAACCAACAACGAATTTATTTCGAATATTCAAAAAATAAAAGAACATTGCTACAGAGGTGACGTTATTCAAACTGTACTTTCACGCCAATTTTCACAAAAATTTATTGGAGATGAATTTAATGTATATCGTTCACTTCGATCAATCAACCCATCTCCGTATTTATTTTTCTTTGACTTCGGCACATTTAAAATATTTGGTTCATCTCCGGAATCGCAAATTATTATACGAAACAACAAAGCTACAATAAATCCAATAGCAGGAACTTTTAAACGAACAGGAAATGATAAAGATGATGAAAAACTCGCAAAAGAACTCATTTCTGACCCCAAAGAAAATTCGGAACACATAATGCTGGTAGATTTAGCACGCAATGATTTAAGTATAAGCGGCACAAACGTTTGTGTTGAAAAATTTCGAGAAATTCAATATTTTTCTCATGTTTTACATATGGTATCAAAAGTAACGGCAGATATACCAGCCGAAACAAATCCAATACAACTTATGGCAGATACTTTTCCAGCAGGGACTTTGTCGGGAGCACCAAAATATAAAGCTATGCAACTCATAGACACATACGAAAATCAAGGAAGAGGATTTTATGGAGGCAGCATTGGATACATAGATTTTCATGGTAACATAAATCAGGCAATTACTATACGTTCATTTTTAAGTAAAGACAACACATTGTATTATCAGGCAGGTGCCGGTATTGTTGCAAAGTCTGTAGAAGAAAATGAATTAGAAGAAATAAACAACAAACTATTAGCATTAAAAAATGCCATAAAAAATGCTGAACATATAAACCTTTAACACATACCACACATGAATATACTCGTTATAGATAATTACGACTCATTTACATACAACTTAGTTCATTACATCAAAGAATGCACCAATGACAGAGTTGATGTATACAGAAATACCGAAATCTCATTGCATTCAATTTCGGCATACGATAAAATACTTTTATCTCCCGGTCCCGGAATACCCTCAGAAGCAGGTATAATGCTCGAAACTATACAGACATACGGTAGTTCAAAACACATTCTTGGTGTGTGTTTAGGACATCAGGGTATTGTTGAAGCGTATGGTGGCTCTATATACAATATGGAACAAGTTTTTCACGGCATAGAATCAACACTTACAATTGAAGACACAACTTGTCCACTCTACACAAACATTCCACAAAATTGCAAAGTTGGCAGATATCATTCATGGAATGCAGTACGAGAAACCTTACCGGATGATTTTATTGTTACCGCAACAGACGAAGATAACAGAATTATGAGCATCCGTCACAAAACTCATACCGTATTCGGCGTTCAATATCATCCGGAATCAATACTAACCCCAGAGGGAAAACAAATAATTTCTAATTGGATACATCTATAATCTATTTATTATGAAAAACATACTCAACAAATTATTTACCTATAAGACACTCACAAAAGAAGAGGCTAAACAGGTTTTAATTAATATTTCTCAACAAAAATACAATCATGTTCAAATAGCATCATTTCTTACTGTTTTTTCTATGCGTTCTGTAACAGTTGATGAAATGACCGGCTTTATTGAAGCCTTACAAGAAGGATGTATTTCCGTTGATTTAAAAGGATATGACACAATAGATATGTGTGGCACAGGTGGTGATGGCAAAAACACATTTAACATTTCGACTATTGCTTCGTTTGTTGTTGCCGGTGCAGGTGTAAATGTTGCAAAACACGGTAACTATGGTGTATCTTCAGGTTGCGGTTCATCTAACTTAATGGAAGCTTTGGGCTATACATTTTCTAATGATACAGCAAAACTACAATCTGAAATTGAAAAAACCGGTATGTGCTACATGCATGCACCGCTCTTTCACCCACCTATGAAAGAAGTTGCTCCTATTCGCAAACAACTTATTATTCGCACGTTTTTCAATATTGCAGGCCCGTTAGTAAACCCAGCATTTCCTGACTCTCAAGCAGTTGGTGTGTACAACTTAGAAGTTGCCCGCATATATAAGTATGTTTTACAAAAAGCTCATAAAAAATTTATTATCATGCACTCTCTTGACGGATATGACGAAATTTCACTTACTCATCCGGTCAAACTTATATCTCACAACTTTGAACGTGTAATGACACCAGAAGATTTAGGATTATCTTACACACAACCTGAAAAAATAGCCGGGGGTGAAACTGTTTCGAATGCCATTCAAATATGTATGGACATATTAACAAACAAAGCTACAGATGCACAAAAGAATGTAGTTGTAGCAAATGCAGCTATGGGAATAAAAAGTTTGCGAGACACACTTTCTTTTGACGAATGCATTAACATGGCACGTGAATCATTAGAAAGTGGAAAGGCTCATTCTGTTATGAAAACATTGTGTTCGTAATACATAAAAATAAATCATTGAGAAATATCCCTCTGTAAGAATACAAAAAAGGCTGTTTTTTTACAGCCTTTTTTTGCATATCTCAACACTTCAATCCATTCTATTTGCAAACCACTACTTTTATAAGTTTACGTAAACAATACTATATGGTTACAAAAAAAAAATCGTATAATTTTGTATAGTATTCAAATAATAAAAATACACATCGTAATTCTCATCTTACAAACAAGTATCTCGAAAATCGGGACTTATTGATTTTCGAGATTTCAAAAGCCACGTCATTAAAGCTTTCGCATTAGATACACGAAAAAAAACAGTTTTCTTGCAAGCACTACATACATTATCCACGAAAATAATATACCATAATTATTACCAATTAACCTACTGTTTAATAAACTTTTGACTGGTAATAAACGATTGTGTATAATTAGTAATAACATATACCCCTGTTGCAAATCTGTTTGGTATAACAGCCTGATTTTTACCGGCATATTGTTTTGTATATACAATTGTACCATCAACCGCCGTTATTACAACATAATTAACCTCATACGGATACCTAAAGTCCACTATAATCTCATCTTGACCAATACGGAAAGCATTTTGTGTATCTTCATTGCACGTATGAACCATAATAATTTTGGACTGAACAGTCGTACCATCAAAATCTGTTTGAGCCAATTTGTAATACACCAACCCACGATAGTCAAGATAATCAGTATATTCATAATCAATAATTTCATTCGAAATACCTGCACCTAACACAACCGCAACTTCCTCGAAATTAACGCCGTCATATGAACGATACAAGGTAAAATGACTGTTATTTTCTTCGGAAGCTGTTTGCCAATGTATAACAATACCACCATCACCACATTCTGCATAGAGCATAGTAAGAGTTATAGGAAGAAACTGATTAGTTGCTCCGTCTATCCCTTGATAAAACGCAGCCAAACATTCATCAGCAGTTTCAAATAATGCAACCTGTGTTCCATCAACATCGAAATCGGATTGATTATCTGGCGTTTCTGTTGTGTAATATGATTCAGCATAATTAAGAGTCCCGCCAGCTTCAACATATCCAACATCATCACCACCCGAAGTTTTATTGCCACAGTAATTTAACAAACCACCATTATCCACAGTTAAATTAAACGTATACATATCCATCAAAGTAGCACCAATATTACCAATAAACATAGTACCACCATCATTCACATGAATTTCATTTGATCCTGATTTTGCATGAGCAATAAGACCTTCGGCATACATCGTTCCGGCAACATTAAAGCCCATATCCCCCCCTGAATCACTAAAAGTAATAATTCCATCGTCACCACTATTATCCGAATCTGACAAATACAATCCCCCTTCTACTAATTCAACCGTTAAATCAGCACCCCCAGATCCATTAGCTGGAACAATATCCAAATTTGCATCTTCTCCAATAAAATCACCATTTAAAGTATTATTAGCATCCCCCCCATATATTTCCAAATCAATATCTGAACCTTTCACATGAAATGTGCTATTGGGTTCAAAGAAAACAGCTTCGGGTTCTAAAAGCGTTCGTTGAAAGGTTACTTCTTTTTGAGGAGCCAGTGTGTTATCTACTAAAATATAACCTCCTGATTTATTTATAAATTCAACATAATCTCGGGTTCCTGAAAGATCAGTAAAATCATTTAACACTGAAAAATCACCATTCGTCACTTCCAAATATCCATGATTTACAAATTGCGTTTCATCACCATCATAAGAACCTTCAGCATGAAATGTAAAATCAGCATTTTCTACATTAATGGTACCAAGAGATTGATTTACCACTGTTGCTTTTTCAATTAAAAAATCTTTTGAAAGAGTAAGTGTTCCGGAGTTATCTATAGAAGAGGTAGAAGCTAAGCTTGTTTCTCCATCAATAGTAAGCGAAGAGTTTTCATTGGTTACCAAACTACCACGTAAATCTAATTTTCCATTTAAGTCTACAGACACATTTTCTGCAATTGTTACCGTAGCTCCATCATTATCATTTATCTGTAAAGTACTATTAAAACCGGAAATTGTCATATTATCAGTTATTGTTGTATCGCAATCTATAATCCAAACAGCATCATAAACCGAAAAATCAGCCGGAGGATCATCTCCGGAACCAGCAGTTAGAGACCAGTTTGCAGGATTATGCACATCACCTGAACAATTATAGGTATACGTTACCGCTGTTGTCGAGCGCGTAGCTAACAGAAACGAACTAAACGTTGTTTGTTCCGAATTAATAATTGAATTTCCGGAAATAGATCCATAAATACATGAATACGTTCCATTTGATGAAGAAGCATGTCCGATAGCATTATAAGAACCAATGCCGGCAGAATCTGTGAGAGAGACTTTTGCCTCTGTCAAATCACCGGTGTAGGAAACATCCCAATACTCAGTATTACTTTTACTAGTTAATGGAGCAACTCTTGAACCACCCGGATCTCCTTCAGTTACATCAACAGTAACTACCGGAGCAACCTCACCAGTTGTTACCGTATTAATTGAAAAACCATAATACTCAGTTCCTGCCCCTAAAGGGAATTTGTATAAACCATATGCTGCACTTAACTCTGCTTCTAAATGACGAGATAATGCACCATCAACAAATGAGGTACGTGAACCATCCGAAACAGCATTATGATTGGTGTTAACTACGGCTAATGAACACCCGTCTGTATGTAACACGCCATTACGCAACACCAGTTGTCCGGCAACAGTTGCATCGCCAGCCATAGTAGCACCAGCAGTATTATCTATACGGAGATTGAAAAAATCAAAAGCAGGAATAGTTTGTGCTGTAGAACCATTAAAAGAAATGGTGCTTCCATCGTTTGTAACAGAACCGCCTCCCGGAGTAAAATCATGTGCTATCCCTATTACATTAGATCCTTGCAATGTTCTATCTCCTCCTGAAATATCAAGATTATAATAATTCATTGCACCAACTGTTGCATTGCTTGCACTTGTATAAGTAACAGTTGAAGTGCCTGGATTAAACTTGCCTATAAATGTTAAAATATTTCCGCTTCCACTCAATTCCATAGTATAACTTGCTGCATTCAATTCTGTAATTGCACCTATACGTAAAGAATCCTGAACAATTATATTCCCGGTCAACGTTTTCGTTCCTCCCATTTCTGTATGCAAATTACTAAATTCAAATGCCGGAATATTCTGATCGCCGGTTCCATCAAAAATAAAAGTATTACCTGTAGCTGAAACAGTATAATTTGCTAAGCCGGAAACATCAAACACATTAGATACAGAAATCACGCCACTTTCTAATGTGATTGTCGCATTACTACGCGTATTATCCAGAGTTAAATCATAATAACCAGCCTCTTTCACAGTTTGTGCACCACTGCCATTATACACTACTGTACTACCACTCGCAAGATATCCCATAGTAGGTGAACTTGCATTTGTGATAGTAAGTGTCGCATTATTTTTCACATCAACATCAACCGTTCCATCTGTTGTCAGTGCAAACGACTCCGGTATTGTGAAATTTGTAGCATTCGTTCCATCTCCAATCACAACTTTAGTTCCACTTCCCGACACAGTCCAGGCTGCATCTAATTGAGCCGTAGTAGTATTTAAAATATGGAAAGTTTGTCCATCATCAGTAAAATTAGCTGGAGAAGTTCCGGTACCATCATTATTATCCCCCCAGCTTGAAAGATCTGCTATACTACCGCTACCATTATAATAAAAATTAGTAGCCGCACTAATTGACACATTTACTGTTGCATCATCAGAACAGCCATAGAGACTCGTAACAGTTAAAGTATAATCTCCGGCATCATCAGAAGAAGAAATTGACAGCTGTGTTGGGTTTCGTTCATCACTAGTAAAACCATCTGGGCCTGTCCACGAATACGTAGCCATACCCGACGGTCCACCGGACAATTCCAATATTGCATTTTCATATAAAGGAGTATTTGCCGTTGCCTCAGCCACAGGTTGCTCATATGTTGTTATAGCACCGGAAACATTACTGGTATCTGAAGGAGAACATGAACCGGCAACAATACAATAATAATATTCTGTTCCTACAGTTGCTGTTGAAGGTGTATAACTTGCTGAAGTTGCTCCTGAAATAGCTGTTCCGCCACTATTAGATTCAGAAGAATTTTTATACCACTGATAATTCAAATTAGCTCCGGTAGCAGTAACAGACAACGCAGTGGCAGAAAAACCAGCACATTCACTCTGTGCTGTGGTAGATGGCTGTACAGTTATTGTCGGACTATTATTAACTTCAACTAATGTTGCCGTAGAATTATCAGTACATCCGTTACTATTTTCCACAACAGCTCGAAACTCTGTGTTTTCAGTAAGTGCACCCGAGGTGTATTGTTCATTCGTATGTGTAATATCTATCCACGTTGCGCCATCAGTCGATTTTTGCCATTTTTGAACACCATCAGAATTACCTGTTAATTCCAACACACCACTTGTTTCACCGGAACATATTGTCGAGCCTCCCGAAACACTACCAGGTGTTGGTAAAGCGTTAACAGTAACAGTCGCTTCCGACGAAACAACATCAGCACATACACCATTCGAGATAATTGCACGATATATTGTTGTATTTGACAAAGAATTTGTTGTATGCGTTGCTGTATTATTCGTTATATCAGTCCACGAAGTTCCACCATCAGTTGATTTTTGCCATTTAGATATTGTTCCCGAATAACCGCTCAAAGTAAGAGAAGTTTGTTCTCCGTCACATATTGGGTTGGCACCTGTCACCGCAACACTACCTCCAACAGGCTGTGCGTCAACAACAACAGACACACTCGCAGAATGAGAGGTACAGGTAGTATTAGACAATTCAACTTGAAAATCTGTATTTACAGAAAGAGCTCCTGATTCATATGAAGTAAGTCCGGCAGTGCTTGGAATTGTTGTCCAAGTCGAACCACCATCTGTCGATTTTTGCCATTCTACCACATTATCAGAATGCCCGGATAGAGTCAATGTGCCACTCGTTTCACCTTCACAAACAGTCCCGCCACCTGATATACTTCCGGGTGTTGGTGCCGCTTGCACCG
This sequence comes from Bacteroidales bacterium, assembly GCA_046482735.1. Taxonomy (GTDB): domain Bacteria; phylum Bacteroidota; class Bacteroidia; order Bacteroidales; family UBA1715; genus JAQICB01. The sequence continues at coordinate 41,771 of JAWOEL010000040.1, forward strand.
TTACTGTTGTACTCGATGAATATGCATCTGCACAAACACCACTGGTTATTACGGCTCTATAACTATATTTACCATCATCTGTTAAAGTTTCACTAAACGAAGTTTGCCCGGAAGTACTTGAGATGGAGCTCCACGCTCCTCCATCAATAGATTTTTGCCAGTCCGATATTGTTCCCGAATATCCACCTCCAAGAGAAAGTGTACCCGTAGACTCATTTTCACAAATAGTAGAACCTCCTGTCACAGTTCCTCCTACCGGAGCAGCATCAACAGAACCACTACACGCAACTGTTTTAGCAGTTGCATCACCACCACTTACCGTAATATTTTCATTATATGAGCCTGCACTTGCTGAAGACTTTAAACGCACATATACCGTTTTTGGTTGAGAAGTAATTACACCACTGGCATATGCATAGGTTACAGAACCTGAAAACGTACTATTATCAATAGACACCTCAAAATTGGTACTTCCGGTAACGGTAATATCTCCTGTACCAACTAAATTTTCTCCACTAATAGTAAATGAATCAGAAGTGGAAGTTGATGCAGCTGCTCCCGCACAATATCCAAACCTGGAAAGGGTTGTTTCGGAGGTGGTGATGGTGGGGGTGAAACATCCGGGATCTGTTTTAGATGCAGATATTGTTGTTGTTGATTCATTAAATAATATATATATTCGTTCAG
>JAWOEL010000089.1:0-8226 GCA_046482735.1 Bacteroidales bacterium
AAAAATCTAATCCAAAAACATTAAGTCTTAGTCCGGCTCCGATGGTAAAATATTTACGATTCCCTTTTGTTTCTGATTCATGAAAATAGCCACCGCGAACAGCAAATTGTTGATTGTACCAATATTCGACCCCACTGCTTATAGATATTTCCTTAAATTCTTCTTTTGCACCACCGGGAGCATCGTGAAAAGATTGAAACACACCAGCTATCACACCTACATTATTATCTTTACCAATTATTCTGGTTTGAGTATCGCCCGTTCCATCATCCTCTTGAATTTGAACAGGTGGGGTAGGAACGAGAAGTTTATTAAAATCTACGTAAAAGTTTAAAGCATTGTATTGATCAATATCAGTTGCAAGACCTGCACCGAGGCGAAGATTAGTAGGAATAAAATCTTTTTGATCTAAGGAATACGTAATTTTATTACCTAAATTATTTATTGATGCACCAATAGTAAGGTCGGCATCTTTTTCGGCAACTACAATTGAATTAAAGTAAGTGGCAGAAATATCTGCGGCTACAGATTTCCCCGGCTCTATATCGTTCCCTGTTCCTAAATTAGAGTATATAAAACGTCCGGTCATACCCATTACAAAATAATCAGATAACACACGAGAATATGACATATCAATTGCATATTCTTTAGGTGTAAGTGAATATCCTAATGATGTACCAGTTTCGTCAAAGGCTGGAATTTCACCCATAGAAAAATACCTTAGAGATGCACCCACAGCTTGTAATTCGTCTAATTTTTTATATCCTGCCAGGTAAAGTAAGTTAATGTCTTTTATATTAAGATTTTCAAGCCATGGTGTGTAGGATACTCCAACAGACAAGTCTTGATCTGCAAGTGCGTATTTTGATGCATTCCAATGTTGCGACCATACATCTGTTGAGGTAGCTGCACCAACATCACCCATTGCACCTGAGCGCGAATCTGGTGTAATGGTCATAAACGGAACTGCAGTGGTTATTACATTATAAACGTCTGAAGACACTTGTCCTGTGCTGTAAGTGCCATCATCATCAACTTGTTGAGCAAACATATATGATGATACGTATAAAAACCCTACAAGTGATATTATTTTTTTTGTGTTCATTAGAAGTAAATTTTTTGTAATAATGCAAATATACATTTTTTATTTAATATGAAAACAGTAAAGTAATATACGTTTTCTCTATATAATTATTGTAAAACAAGTATTTTTTTACTTAATAATGTTTCCTGTCCATCTTCTGTTTTTAATGTGAGTGTATAAGGATAGATTCCGTGTTGAATTTTTTCGCCGGAATTTAATGTGCCGTCCCAATATATTGATTCATCGGTAAATCCTCCGGCAAAGGATGATTTTTTGATTTTTTTGAGTAATTTTCCGGTAATGTCATAGATATGTATATATACTGTAATATTTTTTTGAGCCTGATTGTGGGTAAAACGAAATGTTGTATGTGACCTGAGCGGATTTGGATAGTTGTATAATGAACTAATATTTATATTATCTTGTGAATGTACGGAAAAAGAAATTGATTCTTCCGACATATTATTATAGGTGTCCCATACTTGTATCGTTAAAGTGTAATTGCCCGGTTCTAAGTCGGTAAACGGGTATTCCAGACTGCCTGAAACAAATGAATTATTTTCGGCACTATAAAAATCGTTTAAATATAATTGAGAGAAGTGATTGTCGCTTTCTAAGGTTACAGAAATATCGTGACCAATAGATGCATTTGATATATTAACTCCTGATGAGTCAAATATATCAACTAATAATTTTGGGTTTTCATGTGTTTGTTGGTTGTTTTTAAATAGTGTATCGTTCATGTATATACGTATATCTGGTCCTTTTTTATCTGTTTTTGAGTCTGCATATGTCCCAAAAATGGGCATATTATTATAATTTCCTTTTGCTTGAATAGTACCGTTATTGGCAAAAAGATTTAACTTCCCATTTCCTGGATAGTAAAATATGTCTTGGGGAATGATAAAAGAAGTATTAAAATATCCGTCACTAATATCGGCTTTACCCTGAAAAATAATATTTGTAAATGCTGTAAAATCAAAAGTGTCATTACCATCATTTCCGAGAGTCGTAATATGTTGTTTTTTATCAAACAAGCGTACAAATAACTCGCCATTATAGGTGTTAACTGTAGTACCTGCGTAATTTTCTATATGTCCTTTTATTGTATGAACAGATTTGGCTTTTAGTGTATCCGAAAATTCTTCTGCTTTTTGGTCATTAATAGAATCTATAACAATAGAATATTGAGGAAAAGCTAATGTGAGGGCAGGATCTCCTAAAAGTGTAAAACTACGTTTGTTTTGATTATAGTCGTTGGGGGTTATTTTTTTTGCTTCAACAAAAGCTTCTCCTATAGTATATGGTTTATTTGTTTGCTCATTATATGAAAATAAAGTTTTATAGATATTATTATTCAGCATAAAATTAGAAAAAGCAAACACAACCCGTGTTGTTGAAAATAAAGCAATCGCACCGCCGTTTTTTTCGAGCAACATGTATTCGCCGAGGCTTATAAGTGAATGGTCATCGAAGCGAGAAACTTCGCATGAGGCAGTAATAAATAAGGGTAATTTTGTGCTGTTTTTCCAGGAACTTACAATACTTTTATTAAAGGCATTTTCCGCAGCTAATTTAACTTCACTGCCGTGTCCGGTGTAATTAACAATTAATACACCCTTTTTTATAGTATTATTAATCGTGGAATTAGCTTCAGGATAAAATTGGCCAACAGATTTTATGCTTTGTTTATATGCATCTAAATATATTTTATGGGTATTGAATTCCGGGTGAGCATTTGTGAGTCGTTCAGCTAATCTATCAGCGTCTTTCATGTGAAAAGTCTGGTTTTCATCAGCATCATCGGCTACAAAACAAATATCATTTTGCCATTCACCTCTGTAGTTTTTGTTAGTAATGTACTGTATAGTTTTGTTTGTCACTTGTGCGGCTTCGGTTGGTGTATTTACCGGAAATCTTCCGATTGCAATATCTAAATCGCCAATAAATTTATCTTCTTTAGTAACTCCCTCATTGTCTTCTAACATGCCAAAAAAGTCATCAGATACAAATGAAGAATATTGAGTGCAACTTTCTCTTGATTGAAATGTTGGTATGTGAAAATCAGAGTTTTCGAAGTTTCTGTTATCGTAGCTGCCATCACCAAAAAGGAGCATATATTTGAGGCTGGAGTCTTGGAGGTACATGTATCTGGCATAGTTGCGAATAGCTGCAATGTCTGGCTTTCCGCTCGAAAATTCATTAAAAATTTCTTCAGGTGTTACAATGACTGTGTTTAGGTTATTATATGTGTTATGAATGTGAGCAAGAGTGTCAGCATATGAATGAAAAATTGTTGGGGCAACAATTATCATATCGATATTTGAATGCGATAAGATGTCTTGATTAGTGATTTTTGAAACAAATTCTGCATGTAAAAAATCAGATCGAAATGCAATAAATTCTTTAAGAGATGAGGTTTCTGTTTTAAATGTTGTTGTGTTATTTGTGTGTTTAGTAGGTATTTGTATTGGATGAAGAGGATCAGAAATATCCCAAACCGAAACTTTTTCTGAACTTTCTATGTCGAAATTTGTAACCGAGGCGTTATTAAAACTTTTGAGTGAGCGAAAACGAAATTGATTGTTCGTATAGGTTAAATGTTTTGAATATTGAATGGACGCATAATCTAAATATGTTTCAGAATCAGGTCCGGATTTCGTAGATTTAAGTTTGATCGAAACATCGTTTTGTTCAGAGAAAAATGAATGTAAGACATCTTTTTTGCGAGCGTATGGATTTCTATTTGGGGTGCTGCTTAATATTACATCGTCAAAAGAATTGTTGTTTATGGAAACTTGAATAATTGATTGTTCAGGATTTCTTCCTGCAAGTTTCATATACGCATGAACTTTTTCTGATTCTAAATAATTATCAATAGGAAATGAAATAGTTTTTTCAGAAAAGTATTCATACCAGATTCTGCCGCTGTGTAATAGATTAGTATTGTTTTCTTCGTGATATGCGTATGCATCATAAGAAGTGCAGGTGTAGTCTGCATTGTCTGATATGTCCGCTTGTTTTTGAACAGAGAGAGCAGTGTTGTTATGTACTGTAATATAGTAGTAATTGTAGTCTGTATAGGAATGCTTATGAGGTGTGAAGATATGTAGACTTTCGTTTAGTTCCCAATGCTCAGAAGATTGCCCATAAAATAAAACATAATCCCCTTTGCTAAATGACGTATTATTCGATTGAAAAATACGGATTGGAATTTCCTGAAGAGTAGGAGGCGGAGACGAACTGTTTATAAGTGATAATTCATGAGGAGTGTTGCCATATACAGAAACAGATGTAAAATCAGAAAAACCCATGTCGGTGAGGTCTGCATATGAGATTTTATATATGCCGGATTTTTTCACACGAATTTGAGCCCATTCTCCTGATTTGAGTACAGACTGAGAAAATGCTAAACAGAAACTGCTAATAAAAATTATGATAGAGAATATAAAACGCATATGAAATAATTATATAATTAATACGTAAATATAAATTGAAATAGTATTTTTGAGGCATTAAAAGTAATATATATTGATAACATATTTATATAAAATAGTAATTCTTCTATTTTTCGGTATCTTTTTTTTTCATGGAAATGCCCAAAATGTTGATTTTTCGCAAACAAATTCGAATTTTGTGTATTTGAATCCGGCATTTTCAGGAATAGAAACGTGTCCGAAATTATATACTTCATACAGAATTAAAGAATTATCGATAGAAGGAGGGTATATGACTAATTATATATCCACCGATATGTATCTGCCTCCCTTGGAAGGGGATATATCGTTATCATTTATGCATGATATTCAGCAAAACACAGTATATACAACAGGAGGAATGATGGCGTATGCAAAACAATATAAAGTACACAAGTATTTATATTTGAAAGCAGCATTAGGAGCAGGTTTTACTCATACTGTTTTGTTGAAAAAAAATCAAGTATACTCAAGTATGTTGCACCCTTTGTATGGAGAAACCGAAGCAGCTGGTGAGCCTGTGGCTGATACCCGAAATTTTTTTGATACAGAAGCCGGTCTTTTGCTGTATAATGATTGGTTTTATGCAGGGGCAACCTGGAAGCATATTAATCATATAAATGCATATAAAAACGCAGAATATATTCCATATGTACCACAGGTTTCAATTCATGGTGGTGGGCAGTTTTCAAGTACAAAAGGTTTTGAACAGAGTCATACATTTTGGTTTTATCCGCATGTAAATGTAACAATGTCTCGAGTCAGTTCGTATGCCTTATTTAGTACAATTGCACGAAAAGAAAAAGCACAATTTGGTTTGGGATACAAACAAAATTTACCGGTAAGTAATGAATCTTTTTTGATTTTTGTTGGTTTTGTTGAAAAAAAGTATAAATTTGCATATAATTGTGATGTTGTAATAAAATCAAAAGTTGGTAATGTTTTTAATTCGCATGAATTTTCGTTAACTTATCAATTTGGTTGTTTAAAGAAAAGAAAGAAATATGGAGCAGTTAAGGCTCCGGGATATTAAATATAAAACTAGAGCGTGTAGTGTTAACTAAAATAATTAATATTATGAAAATTCAAAATCTACTGGTGTACTCTCTGATACTAGGATTGTTTGTGATTACAGGATGTGCTGATGAGACATCACCAACAACAGGCTGGAATTATAATGATCCTGATAATGGAGGATTTCAAAAGTACGATGATTTTTATGAACAAGAAACCGGTCCGGGACTCGTATTGGTTGAAGGTGGTTCTTTTATGATGGGAGGTGTACAACAAGATGTTATGTATGAATGGAATAATCTTGCCCGAAAAGTAACTGTTTCATCATTTTATATGGATGAAACTGAAATACGAAATATCGATTATCGAGAGTATTTGTATTGGTTAAAACGTGTATTTCCAGTATCTGACAATCCATATATATATTGGAGTGCATTACCTGATACTTTAGTTTGGAGAAGTAAATTAGCATATAATGAGCCTTATGTTGAGCATTATTTGCGCCATCCTGCGTATCAAAATTATCCGGTAGTAGGGGTTAACTGGTTACAGGCTAATGACTATTGTATTTGGAGAACAGACCGTGTGAATGAACAAATTTTAATTCGTGAAGGAATTTTAAATGATAATACGGAACAAAGTGGGGAGGAAAATTTTAATGTTGAATCATATATGAAAGGTTTATATGAGGGAGATGTTAATCAAAATTTAACAGATTTAAATCCTAATAATGAGGAACGAAGAGTTCGCGAAGAGGATGGAATTATGCTTCCGAAGTATCGTCTTCCTACAGAAGCAGAATGGGAATTTGCTGCATTAGCTTTAATAGGTAATTCTGTAGATGAACGTATTTATGAACGAAAAGTATATCCGTGGAATGGTCATCAATTGCGTAATGCTGAAGTAAATAATCGTGGTAAATTTATGGCAAATTTCACTCGTGGTCGTGGTGATCAAATGGGAGTTGCTGGCAAATTAAATGATGGTGCTGATGTTACTGCACCAGTATTATCTTTTTGGCCTAATGATTATGGTTTATATTGTATGGCTGGTAATGTAAATGAATGGGTTCTTGATGTATATCGTGACTTGTCTTTTGAGGATGTTGATGAATTCCGTCCGTTTAGAGGAAATGTTTTTATGAAATATAAAGAAGGTCCGGAAGGTCGTGGAACATATGCTGAACGTGATTCTATGGGGCGAATGCAAAAAGAACCGATTACTCCGCAAGATGCATTTGGTCGTATGAATTATAGAAAAGCTGATAATATTAATTATGAAGATGGTGATAAAGTTTCTAGTATTGCTTTTTCTGAGGAAATAGATACAACTACAGAAGCTGGTAAAATGAGAATGAATCAGTCTAATTTAATGTATCAGCAAAAAAATCTTAGTTGGGAAGACGATTATGTGACTGAAGACGAAGAGGGTGAAGAGGTTTATCAAGATGATCAGTTATATGCCACAGAAGGTTGGTATACTTTGGTTAATGACCATAGTCGTGTATATAAAGGTGGTAGTTGGAAAGATCGTGCGTATTACTTGTCTCCTGGTTCTCGTAGATTTTTGGATGAGAAAAAGGCTACTAGTGATTTAGGATTTCGTTGTGCAATGACACGATTAGGTAGTCCTTCTTCGTATTAATACATGTGTTGATTTTTTTCTAAATAATATGTTAAGCCCCTTTCTCGGGGCTTTTTTTTGTTTTGGTATGAAAGTTTCAGAGTTTTATACAGAAATATTTATCAAATACTCTTCGGTTACTACTGATACGAGAAATATATCGCGTAATGTGCTTTTTTTTGCCCTTCGTGGCGAAAAATTTAATGGAAATGATTTTGCTGTGGAGGCTATAGAAAAGGGGGCTGCTTTTTCTATTGTTGATGATTCGTCTATTATTCATCCGCAGGTAATTTATGTGGAGCATGTATTAACTTTTTTGCAGGAATTATCTTTATATCATCGTCAACAATTAGATATTCCGGTTATTGGTATTACTGGTACTAACGGAAAAACGACAACTAAGGAGTTGATTGCTTCTGTTCTGTCTCAAAAATATACTGTTACGTGTACTCAGGGTAATTTGAATAATCATATTGGGGTGCCGTTAACGATATTGTCAGTACATAAATTAACCGATATTGCTATTATTGAAATGGGGGCAAATCATGTGGATGAGATTGCTTTTTTGTGTTCTTTGGTATTGCCGGATTATGGTATTATCACTAATGTTGGAAAAGCACACTTGGAGGGGTTTGGTTCTTTTGAAAATGTGGTAAAAACAAAAGTTGCATTGTACGAATCTGTAAAAAAACGTGATGGGGTGATTTTTGTGGATGCTGATAATGATATGCTTATGAGTTATGCTCAAAATGCTCATATTGTCGAGTATTCGTTATTTCCTAAAACTGATGTGTATGGTGTCTTGACTAAACATGCTGTATCGGCAGGTTTTACGTTATATACTAATCAAGGTAGTGTTGGTATACAATCTCAACTATTTGGTGAATATAATATTAAAAATATGTTAGCTGCTTGTACTATTGGTGTTTATTTTAATGTGTCGCTTACCGAAATTGCCAATGCTATAGAATCGTATGTTCCAACTAATAATCGTTCTCAGATTGTTCAAACATCGAGCAATACTGTTAT
>JAWOEL010000114.1:0-19505 GCA_046482735.1 Bacteroidales bacterium
CATTTAAGTCCGTTACGGAAACGTTTATTAAAAAAACGTTTAACTGCTATTGAAAAAGGGCTTGTTGATGTTTCGTATAAAATTAAATCCGCAAAAAAGTAAGTATCTTATTTTAATAAAATTGTAATAAAAAAGCTTTGCATTTTGTGCAGAGCTTTTTTTTTGTATTTTTGTAATATTATGTGTCGCAACATTTTATTATGAAATTAATATATAGTTATTGTATTGCTTTTTTACAAAAAGTTTTATTTCAAGCACCGTTTGTTGGAATATTTCTATGTACCTGCACAGGGCTAATTGTTCAATACTACAATAATAGTATATATACTCACCAGTTTGTATTGGCTACTCTTGTTGCTTATGCCGTAGTGCTTGTTGTGCTTGGGAAAATAGTGAGGTATAATGTGTATCTCATACCTGTATTGTGCTGGTTTTGTTTGTTAGGATTTTTGCTTCCGTCATTTTATTTTCAGGAATATACTCCCTTGCTTGGTGAACAGCAAAGCATTGTGAAAATAATATCTCCCCCCACAGCAAAGCAGAAAACGTATGCCTGCGAAGTAGAAACAGAGATGGTGAAAGATACAAGTGTTGTTTCGCGAGCTATGATTTATGTTGAAAAAGATAGTTTATCTGCAACACTACAGTATGGTGATATTATAGAATTACAAGGCACTTTTCAAGAAATAGAAAATATGCCGGATTCTGATTTTGATTATAAAGCCTGGATGGCAGAACAACATATGTATAGCAGTGCATATATTCCACATGATTCGTGGGTGAAACATGGTATACACACATCGTTACGCAGATATGCTGTGCAAACCAGAGAAACAGCTCTGGAGCATTTGCAACATACAAATATAAACCCCGAATATCTGAATATAATAGCAGCTTTGGTATTTGGTGATAAATCCTATTTGCAAAGAGAGACTAAAGAGCAATTTGCTCGCGTTGGCGCAATGCATGTTTTAGCTGTATCCGGATTGCATGTAGGAATTGTAGCTTCGATTATTGTGTTGCTGTGTTCTTTTTTACCGCCAAAAACATACTTTTTTTGGTTTAAACTTATTATAATTATATCGGGCATATGGTTATATGCATTTATTACCGGACTGTCACCTTCTGTGCAGCGAGCATCGGTTATGTTTAGTTTGTTTTCTATAGGCATTGTTACGCATCGTCGTACAAATTCGTGGAATACTCTTGCTGCTGCTGCGTTTATTTCTGTTTTTATAGAACCATATATTGTGTTTCAAACAGGATTTCAACTTTCGTATATAGCAGTTATGAGTATTTTATATGGCGTACCAAAATTGCAAACCGTATATATTGAGCGTACCAAAATAGATGCCTATGTGTGGGGAATTGTTGTTGTTAGTATAGCCGTGCAGATTGGCACATTTCCCATTGCGGTATATTATTTTCAGCATATACCGGTATATTCTGTTGCTGCCAATATTTGTATAATACCATTAGCATTTATAATAATAATTGCCGTGTTTTTATGTTTTGTGCCGATTATTTCGCTCTGTGCTGTGCAAATTGTGAATATGGTTTTTGATTTATTTACGTACATAATTGATGTGGTATATGAATTGCCACATGCAACAGTTTTTTGTTCGTTTACGCAGCAAGCAGTGTTTGCAATGTATGCAACCATGTTGATATGTATAATTGTGTTTGAATTACTATATACTTTACGGGTTCAAAAACAAAGAGTCTGAGGAAACAGGAGGAATTATTCCCGTATCTACCGCTTTGGTAATTAATGTGTAAATAGCCTGCTTACCTTTATTTTGCAGGTGTATTGAAAAGTCGTTTACAAACAAGGCAATATGTTTTTCAATAATTTCCGGGGATAGATTTTGGGCATGTTTTTGTATAAATGGCATTGCTTCTGCAGGGTGTGCTCGGGCATATAAAATGCTTTCTTGAATGAGAGAGTTTATTTTTTGTGCAATAGACAAGGGTATGTGTTTATGTGTTGCTATGCACCCGAGAGGAATAGGAGAGTGGGTGTGCTGTTCCCAATAATTACCTAAATCACATATAGCTTCAAAACCTCTCTGTGCGTAGGTGAATCTGTTTTCATGTATAATAACGCCGGCATCTGCTTCACCGGATTGTATAGCATGTTCTATGTCTGAAAATTGCATAAACATTTTGTTGGTATATTCGGGGTATGCTATAGAAAACAACAAGTGAGCAGTGGTGTGTTTCCCCGGCAGTGCTATGCGAGAATGTGTGTTGATATTCTTTGTATTGTGTTGCGAGCAAATGAATAAGGGGCCATTCTTGTAACCAAGTGCACTGCCACTATCTAATATGTGGTACTGTGCAAAGCTGTGTAAGAAAGCAAAAAAACTCATTTTAGTACAAGCCAATGTGCCTTCTATTGCCATATGGTTGAGTTCTTCTACATCTGCAATGTGAGGAATAAACTGAAGCCCTTGTGTATCAATTTTGTTGTGAAGCAGGGCATCAAATATAAAAGTATCATTAGGACATGATGAAAATCCTATTGTGATTTTTTCCATATGTTTATATTAATCGAATTTTTAAATAGGTTACCCTTTGCATATCAATTCCTTATAATTACTTGGTAAAGATAACTCATGCATGTTTTTCTGTGATTATACGTGCCTTGGCTTATAATTCTTGAACTTTTAATATAAGAGCGGAGTTTTTAGGAACATCAACGTACATGCCTTCATCTAATATTTTTTTAAGAGAAAAAGTATATGAATAATTTGATTGGAATACATCACGAACTTCTATTTTTCCTGTTTTTGGCAGACCAATTGTAGAAAAAGCATGTTCGCCAAATAATAGATTAAATGAATGGCTGTGTTCCATATCAAAATTTACTACAATAACTAATTTATGCGTATCAGTGTATCGCACAAAAGCATATACTGTATCTGTATTTACATTTCCTAAATTGTTTTGCCACATTAGATCATAAAATAAACCTTCCCGGAGAGCTTTGTTTTCATTTCGTAACTGTAAGAGGGTTTGATAAAATGCACGTAATTTTTTTTGATTTTCGGTGAGTTTTCCACCATCAAATTTACCATTGTTAATCCATTTGTTGAACTCGGGCAGTCCCCAATAATCAAAAATTGAGGTTTTTCCATCTTCTCCACTATAGCCCTCTTTATTCATACCACTTTCTCCAATTTCTTGTCCAAAATAAATCATAAGAGGACCGGTATTCAGGGTAGCAGCAACAATCATTGCAGCTTTTCCTGCTTCGCCGTCGCCTGCAAAGAAGTTAGAGGCTATTCGTTGTTCATCATGATTTTCTAAAAAACGAAGCATTTTTGGACTTAAATCATCTAACCCACGCCATACATCGGAAATATATTTGGCAGACCCTAAGTCTTCAATTATAAGTCGAAGAACATCGTATAATCCGACTTTATCATATAAATAATCGAACTTACCCCGTTTAGAATATATTTTATAATAGTCGGGATTATAGACTTCTGCAATAAAAATAATATCCGGATTAATTTCTTTGATTTGTGGAATAACCCATGACCAAAATTTTACCGGTACCATTTCTGCCATGTCGCATCGAAATCCATCAACACCTTTGTGTGTCCAAAATTCAAGAATCTCCAACATACGAACCCATGTGTCAGGAATTTGTTCGAAATGTTCATGCCATAAGTCCTGATAATCAATGCCATAATTTAATTTTATGGTTTCGTACCAATCATTAATACTTGGTTGATTAGTAAAAACATCATTACCGGTTGCTTTTGCAGGGTATTCAGTATATGGTACGTGACCTTTTGTATAGGGAAATGAAATTTCTTTTGGTATTATAAAATCTTCATCCGGTATATAATAAAAATTATTGTTGGGTTTGAAAGATACTTTTGAATCGTCAAATTCACCTAAGTCTTGAATGCCGGCTGGTTTTTTAATTGAATTATAATTTCGTGATACATGATTTGGTACAAAGTCAATAATGCATTTAAGATCTGCTTTGTGAGTGCGTTCCAGAAGATCTTCAAATTCGTGCATTCGATTGGTTATATCTTCAGCAAAGTCGGGGTGTACGTCATAATAATCTTTTATAGCATATGGAGAACCTGCTCGTCCTTTTATAATGTATGGGTTATCTGCCGGCATATTATATGTTGAATAGTCTGTGCATGTAGCATGTCGTATAATGCCGGTATACCAGACGTGTGTTATACCAAATTTTTTAAGTTCATTAAGAGCTGTGTTTGTAATGTCGTTAAATTTTGTGCATCCGTTTTCTTTAATTGTTCCAAATTCTTTGTTTGTTGTATTTTGATTTGTAAATACACGTGTTAAAATTTGATATATGTTAATCATTGTACCCTTACCTTTTTTTGTTTTCTCAAATGTACAAATTATATATTACAATTAAATAGTGCACGAGGGAAAAGTCTATGTTTTCTGAGATTTTTATTGAGAAAAATTTATATGGTATTATTGTGATTTAAAATTGTAGATGGATGTTGTGAACGGTTTAAAAAACAGAGGGTTGAAAATACTTTTAAAATAATATTTTGAATCTACAGTACTGTATATACAGAAACTAAAAACAAAAATAATTTTTTTTTCATTAAAATGTTTGGAGTTTTAAAAAACAGTTGTATATTTGCAACGCATTTAACAAAAAGGTCTGGTAGTTCAGTTGGTTAGAATACCTGCCTGTCACGCAGGGGGTCGCGAGTTCGAGTCTCGTCCAGACCGCAAAAAGCTCTGAGAAATCAGAGCTTTTTTTTTAAGTCTTTTTTTAGTTATTTTTTCAATGTTGCGTCGGCTGTTTATATATATATTTATTATACTTTGTACGAAGTCGCTTTTTTCACAATCTGTAGGTGGTGGCTTACTGTATAATGTGCAAACAGAAAGTGTAGGTATAGAGGTGCGTGGCTTGTTTCCTTTTTCATTTGTTGATATTTCTCCGCAAATTTCATTGTATCCTCGTTTTAATAATGTTCATGAACTACAGTTAGGCCTTAGTGCTCAGGCACATATTTTGAAAAATAAATATACCTGGTACATGTTGGGGCATATATCATATAACAGATGGTATAATTATGAGTATTCGCCTATGGAGGGTGCACAATTAAACAATATGATATTTGATGTTGGTGCCGGTGTTATGCTGAATTCATGTATACGTCCGTTTTTTGAATGGAGATATAACCCATTTTGGCAAGAAGCAAATATACGAGCCGGGGTATTGTTTAATTTAGCTTGTGTTACAGGAAAAGGTGCTGGCGGTGTATATCGGGCGGGAAAACGCAAGGCTGTAAGTTGCCCCGGAAGATAAAATGTAATTGAAAAGTGCTATTATTAAAATTTAAAATAAAAACCATCATGAAAGTTCAATCTATTATTTTTTTATTGTGTGTCGGTCTTAGTTTTGTGCAGTGTTCAAAAAAACGGGTAGATCCTGATTTAACAAAGTATGAGTCTCTCGAAAAATATTTTGATTCGTTACGTCCCGAGGAGCAGGAGTATATTATAGACACTTTAGGCACATGTCCTGTAGAGGGAAAATATGGTACTCGTGTGTGTATTGATAAACAGTATCTGGAATCAGATGATGATGAAGATGTGTATTTTCCGTATACATTAAAATTAGTTGAGTTATATTCTATAGAAGATATGATTTACTATTTCACCTCACATTCTGATAATGGAGCATTATATAGTTGTGACGGAATAGTACGTGTTCGGTTTTTTAAAGATGATTATGAATTGAATTTACGAGATAATTCGTCATGGAAAATAGAAATACCACACGAATCGCCACGAAATAATGCGAAAATTATGTACGAAGATGTTTCTGAAAAACATCTTCGTCTTGAAGCTTCCCAACAAATATTTGAACAGACAGAATATGGGTATGAGTCTGAGTATCTGTATAAATTAGGTTGGATTGCTGTTGGAAAAAATATTTCGAATACACAGACATATAATCTGTCGTTAACATCTGATGTTGATGATTTAGAAACTCTTACTGCGTACGTGTATGTGCCTGGATATAATAATCTTGTACATGTTCAACATTTCGATGAAGAGATTGCAGTACCTGAACAAGCAGAGGTTAAAGTTGTGTGTATGGGAATGGATGCTGAAAAACAATTATATCAATTTTATACGCATTTTCGTATGGAAAAAGCAACCGAGGTTTCTGTTGAGTGTGAACAAGTATCAGAATCTCAATTTATTAATATGTTAAAATCTTTATAAGTATTTAGGTATGAAAAAACCAATTTTTGTATGTATTGCATTGTGTTTTTCTTTGCAATTGTTTTCACAAGTTACTGAACCTGAGGGGAAATTAAAAGAACGATCAACTGATACTGTTTCAGGTTGGCAAACAGGTGGCGTTACCTCTTTAACATTTTCGCAAACGAGCTTAACCAATTGGGCTGCAGGTGGCGAAAATTCACTTTCTGTAAATGGTTTATTTAGTGTGTATGCAGATTATAAAAGTGATGAAAATTCCTGGGACAATTCATTAGATATTGGCTATGGTCTTTTGGGTACGGGTGAAAACTCTTTGGATTATAAAAAAACAGATGATAAAATTGATTTTTTATCGAAATACGGGAGACGTGCCAGTAATAAATTATATTATGCGGCTTTGTTTAACTTCAAAACTCAAATGACCAATGGGTATGATTATTCGTCTGATTCGGATTTGCCTGTTTCGACTTATTTAGCTCCTGCGTATGTAACTACAGCAATAGGTATTGATTATAAACCTATATCAGATTTAAGTTGCTTTTTTGCTCCGGTAACATCTCGGGTAACTCTTGTAACTCTTCAGCGTTTGGCAAATCAGGGTGAGTATGGCGTAGAACCTGCAACATATGATGATATGGGGAATATGATAGAAGAGGGGGAGACCTATAGAAGTGAGTTTGGTGGTTACATTCGTGTTATTTATTCGAAAAATGATTTTGAACCAACATGGTTGGAAAATGTGTCGCTTACTTCTAAGATTGATTTGTTTTCTAACTATGTTGAGGAACCGCAAAATATTGATGTTAATTGGCAAAACCAACTCGCATTTAAGGTTAACAAATATTTAAATGTAACGTTTAATACACACCTTATTTATGATGATGATATTACAATTGGTGAAGATACGAATGGTGATGGTGAACATGATTCGTTTTCTCCGCGTGTTCAGTTTAAACAAATTTTGGGTGTTGGCTTTTCTTTTTCATTTTAATGATATAGTGTAAATCTGATTTTGAAATGTTTTGTTACTATTTCAAAATCAGATTTTTTATAAGAATATATGTATCGGATTTCCGATATATAGTATGTTTCCTTCTTTTTTTGTTTCAGTATATAGGGTATCTGTTGCCCACACATGAAAATCGTTAATACTATGATTTTTAACTGTTAAACAACGTGTCTGTAATTTTCTTGCATCTATAGAAGCTGTATATGTGGCGTGTAATTGTGCATATGTACATGTGCCCGAAAACGTATATATGCCACCTGCTTTGTTATATGTTGAAAAGTTTGTGAAATTATTATTTAGATGCAGATTTATGTCAGCAATTTTAGTATTCATATATATGCTCAAATCCCGGCTAATTGTTCCTTTGTTTGAAAGTTTACATGATTCGTTTATATGTATTGACTTGAGATGTGTTGTGTGTATATTAATAGTTGGTCTTTCGTATTGTTTAAACATATAACATGTTGTGGTGTTTGTAATATTAATTGTAGAATCCAGTTGTGAAACATGTGTCTGATCTATTATGTGTTCACCACCGTTTATTATTGCATAATTAGCAGTGTCTTCTATAATGAGGATATTACTTATACCATGTATTTCTATATGTGAAAATGTAGTGAGAGGAATGTGTTGAGTACTGTTTTTACCTGATCCGGAAAAACAATTGTTTTTTTCGCATGAATAACATAATGCTATACTTGCAATGATTATGCTTGAAAAAATGATGTTGTTAATTATGTTCAATTTGTGAAACATGTTTTCGTATGTTTGGAAGTGTGTAGCCAATGCCAATTTCTAAAAAATCAGCAGTAGTCATGTGAGATTTTAGCCCAAATTGTATAGTATAGGATTGTAACCCATAGTATCGTAGTGCAATTCGTTGATATGTTGCGTGTTGCTCGGGTTTATGAATAAGATACCATCCTGTTTGTATTGTGAAAGAAAATGGAACATAAAAAGCTTCGACACCTGCATGTATTCCACCATTTATTTCTTCTTTCCACACAGAATTTTTTGCTTGTTTTGCATTATCATAAAACATATCGGTTCCGATAATTAGTCCGTATTTCATATTGAAAATTCTATGATATTCTATGTTTAAAGATGCTGTGGGGAAATGTTCAGATGAGAGGTATTCGTCTGACTTTATACCACCGGAAGCTGTAATAGTGTACATATTTACTGGAGAAATAGAGTATGTGTTGTACAGAGTGAAGTCTGTAGGGGTTTTGTGTAAAGTGTATATGTATGAGCAGTTTGCAGATATACTGTTGTATCCCAGATTTGGTGTTGTTATTTTTCCGTTTGATATGTGAGAAGCATCTATACCAGTACGAATAGCATGTTTTTTTCCAATTCGGTATTCTGCCTGGAGGTCTATACCTATGAAAAAGTTATAAGAATTACTCATTGCAATATTGTGAATGTTTGAGGAAAGTGGTTTATGAATGTATGCTGCTCCCAAATTGCACTGGTAAAGCAGTGAAACATGTTTTCGATGAAAAACAGGAACATCAAATATACCAAAGAGTACTGTGGTGTTGCCAATTTTCTCCGGATTTCCCAGTGATGTGTGATTTAAACCAATACCATATCTTGGGTAGCGATATAAAAATGAACTCAGTGTGTACGTATTGCATTGAGTGCGTAGGCTCATTTCAATACCTTTTTGATGTTTGCTTGTTATATAATTCATAAATGTATAATGGGGGAGTATTGTACCGTAATGTATTTTAGCATCTAACCACATATTTTTTTGTGTTTCGGATGATTGTGTGTATACATTATTTAATATACCTAAAGCTAATATGGTTACACATAAACTTTTGTACATATAGTATACAATTATAAAGTATTAATTTTACTTCCATTTTCTTCTATTACAGATATATGAACGGGGATGTACTCTTTTAGTTCTTCGACGTGAGAAATCATGCCAACAGTTTTGCCGTTTTTTTGAAGAGATTGTAAAGTTTCAAATACTGTTTGTAATGATTCTTTGTCTTGAGAGCCAAAACCTTCGTCTATAAAGAAGAAATTTGAGGCTACCGGACTTTCTAAATGAACAATTTCTGCTAATGCTAAAGCTAAGGATAATGCAGCCTGAAATGCTTGCCCCCCTGAAAGTGTTTTTATACTTCGAACTTTTCCATTGTTTAAAAAATCTCGCACGGCAAATGTGTTATCTGCCTCTACTTCTAATTTAAGAGCATGTTTTGTTAATATTGTAAATCGTTCGTTTGCAATATCACAAAGCATATGGAGATATTTCGTGGATATGAAATTTACAAATCCATTAGATGTAAATAGTTTCGAACAGGTTTTTATATTTTCTAAGCGATTGGTGAGCGTTTCTATTTTGGTGAGTATTTCTGTTTGTTTTGCAATGTTTTCTTCATATTGCTGAACTTTTTGTTTGAGGTGAATTTGTTTTTCGGTAAGAGAAGCAAGACTTTGTTCGATTTTTATGAAAGCATTTTTTTTATCAGTAAAGTTTTTTTGTGAAAATGAAACATCTTGTAATTTCTGTTGTAATTCTGCAATTCGTTTTTCTGTTGTACTACAGGTATATTTGTAATTTTCAAGTTTTTTCGTTAATTCTATAAGTTGAGGTACTTTTTTGCTAATTGTATGTATTTCATCCAACGAAGAAAATGGTGATTTGAAAAGATTTTCATGAATTTCTTCAGATATTTTTTTGAGTTCGTATTCTCTATTATTTTTTTGTTCAACCAGAAGTGTTTTGTTTGCTTGTTGTTCTTTAATTCTGGTTTGTATGTGTTCTGTTATTTCTGATGTTTTGGTAAATTCTTTTTTGCAAAGTTCAATCTCTTCTGTAAGTGAGTGAATAGTTTGTTCTAATTTTTCAGGAGAAGTATCTGAATATGTTTTTATAATATTTTCAGAACATTGGTTAATGTGTACAGAAATTTCAGTATCAAAATTTGATTTTTTTTGAATGAATTCATCTATTTTTTCTTTAAACTTTTTATAATCAGTCTCTTGTTTTTCTAATTGGGTACGTGTGTTTTTTATCTGTTTTTCGAGTGTTTCAATTTCTTTGTGTGTGTTACTGTATTGTTTAAATTGTGCTTCAATATTTTCAGGTTTTTCATCCGGTTCGTTAAGGTTGCGTTCAATAGTAAGCTCGTGCATTTTGTTTGAGACTTCTGTATCTTTATCCTGTTTTTGTTTTAAGTCGTGTACCAATATAACAAGGTTTTGTGTATGGTTTTCAAGTTTTGTTATATGATTTTCAATTTCTTTAATTCGTTGTTCGTGTATGGAACTATCAGGTGTAGACGTATTTATTTTACCAGCTTCTGGATGCGTTGTAGATCCGCAGACCGGACAGGGGGTACCCTCTTCTAAATGAGTATGTAAAAACTGTATTTCTTCCTGAATTTTGAGCGTGTGTATAGCATGTGTTTCCTTTTCTTTTTCGTGTAGGAGCTTCTTTTTTTCCTTGTCTATATAGTTCGAAAAATCAAAAGAAACAGATTGTGAGGGAATATTAATTTCAGCAAAAAGTGAAATTATTTTTTGAGAAATTTCTTGTGTTTTTTGTTCTATAGCAATACGTTCTTTTCGGGCTATTTCTATTTGTGCTACGAAAGATTTGTATCGTTCCAGTTCTGCTTTTTTTTCGGATAATTCGGTAATATCACCCTGAGATGCTTTTTTTTCTTCAATAGTGTTTTCTAATGTAGAAATGTCTGAGCGTAGTTGGTCGGTGTTTTTTTCTTGCTCTTGAATATATTTTTTTCCTTTTTCTATTCTTTCCGCAATAGTATCTCGCTCTTTAGTTAATTGTTTGGCAGTTATTATATGTTTAAGGTTTTCAATTTCAGTTGTTTGTTGTGGTATTAAATCGAATTTGGTTTTAAGTTTCAGGTAGGTATCGTATGTTTGTTTGTAGGTTTTTTCGTCACGTTCTATAGCTTGCGTAAGTTCTGTAATTTTTTTTAAAAGGTATTCTTTTTCTGTTTTTTTTGGTCTTTCAGCTGTTAACAGTGGCGTGAAATGTGTTTGTACGTATTGAATGTTATGAATGTCTTTTTCTATGTTGGTAAAATCATTTGCTTTACTTTGTAGTTCGCGTAATTTCTGTGTGTTTTTTTCTAATTCAACAAAATCATCAGCAACACGAGATAATGCATCAACTTCTTTTTTTATAGTTTCATGTTCTTTCTGTTTTTCTTCTCGTTCTTTTTCAATTGTAGAGAGTTCTTTTTGTAGTGTTTGTAACTCTTCTGTAGAGAGTTCGCCTATTTGTTGCAAGTTTCCTTTATATAGAGTTAACTCTTTATCAGTTTTGTTAAATAATTTTTTGGTTGCATCATATAAATCAAAATTATGAAGATTGAATATATCTTTTAGCATTGCCGTTCTGTCTGCTGTTTTTAGTTCCAAAAACTCCATGAAATGACCTTGCGGAATAATCATGGTACGCTTAAAATGTTCGTATGCGAGACCGGTAATTATTTTTCCTGCATATTTTTCATCAATAGGAATCCATTCATTTTCTTTGTATTTATAGCATTTTCGTTCAAATGTTTTAACATCTTCAAAATGTTTTTTATTACGCTTTGCACTTACAATGCACCGATAGGTGCAGGAATCTAATTCTGATATACACACAAAATCAATATATAACGAATTGCTTTGCAAATTCATCATATTGTATTTGAATTTGTCGTTTTTGTTCATGCGTTCGGTTCTCCCATATAGAGCATACGAAATAGCCTCTAATATAGAAGATTTTCCGCTACCGGTTTTTCCGAATATACCAAAAATTCCTGCTTGAGTAAGCGAGGTGAAATCTATGGTTTGTTTGTTTTTATATGAATATAAGCCTTCTATAGAAAGTGAAACAGGAATCATATTATGAGCTTGAAAAAATATACAATAAAAAATTGAGTGCACTCCGAAAAGGTTCTTTGGTGTCACTATCTTTGTTGTGGAATTATTAAACCCTTATTAACAATGTGTTATCTGTGGTTTAAAATTTCATACGCCACGATATTGACAAAAACACCTTTTTTCGAAGCAGACTCAAAAATACATAAAAATACCTAAGTAACCAGATTTCGGTGTAATTTTTATGAAATCTTTATGTGTTGTTTACGCGTAGGGGAGGTCTGTATAATTGTTAATACCTGATGATGTATATTATTACAGTTTAATTAGTGCTTGCGAGAAAATTATTTTTTTTCTGTGTTTCTGATGCGAAAGCTTCAAAGACGAGGCTTTCAAAATCTTGAAAATCAATAAGTCCCGATTCTCGGGATGATTGTTTTCAAGATGAGAATAACAGTCTACCCCGAACATACTTCGGGGATGCATTTGGAGTTTTCGCGCAGAAACTAATTATCACATACATTGCTTGGGGGCGATTCGTCGCGTGATAAAGTGAAAGGGGGCTTATTGGTTGGCTATGTGGTAATGTGTAGTTTGGCTTTCGTTTTAATAATTTAATTCTCATTATAAACTAAAACACCATCTTTTATTACACTATTGATATTTTTTAAATGTGATATATCTTTAAGTGGATTATTATCTAATATTACAAAATCTGCAATTTTACCCACCTCAATACTTCCAAGCTTTTTTTCTACTCCTAAAAGTTCAGCTGCATTTATAGTTGCTGTTTGAATTGCTTCAAATTCACTCATCCCATGTTCTACAAAAAGTTCCAATTCTTTATACAGCTGACCATGTGGAACATATCCTGCTCCACTGGCACCACCATCAACTGCGGCTACGATTTGTATTCCTTTTTCTAACGCACGTTTGAAATTTTGAGGGAAATAGTTTTCCTTAAAAAGAGGCATTTCTGAATAGAATTTATTCCACATAAGGTTTTCTCCCGATTTTATCTCTTCTTTAACCATTTCTAAAGATTTTTTTCCTAATGAGTGAAAAGGTTCAGGAATTAATTCTTTTATTTCATCTGTATTATATTGTTCCGGATTATCTATAAAATTTGTCCAATTATAAAAACAATAGCCTGTAGGTACCCAACATGTTTTATTCCTTTTCATCATCTCAAAAGTTTCATCATCTATTATGCCGAGCGGAGTATGTTCTATACTATCTACTCCTGCTTGTACTGCTTTTTTAAATCCATCTGTAAAACAAATAGTATGAGCAGACACTTTTAAATTAAAATTATGTGCTTCATTTACTATTGTTTTTAATACCTCCGGTTTCATGCTGGCTTCAATTGTGTCTGATTTTATTCCTTTTTGTAATAATTCTTCTTTAAGATTTTTATCTTTTGCAGCAAAGCTCATATGTGCACCTGGAGTAACAGTTTTTATAAAATCCACATTCTTTTTTTTAAGCTTTTCAACTGCTTCAATTGCTTCTTCTTCACTATCAACATCTATAGAAAGTCCATGTGCACCAAAAATACGACTAAGAAGAGCTATAAGCAGACGATTATCAGGAAAAAATCTTTTTACACTAAAATACCCATAAGATGGAGCTAATGCAGGACCAGATGTTATGATTCTCGGCCCTAATATGGTACCTTGATTAACTTTTTTTCTAAATGCGAAAATTTTATAGCCGGATCCCCCAGGCATATTCCTAACAGTAGTAACTCCAGATTTTACTGTGATATAAGAGTTTCTCGTTAATTTTGTAGTAATACTTTCGGCATATGGCTTCATAAAATCATCAACCCCAGATTGTAAAAGATGCAGGTGAGAATCAATTAATCCCGGAATAGCTGTTTTTTTAGAAAAGTCTAATACATTGGCATTTTGAGGTATAGCTAAGTCATTTTTTTTCCCAATATCAGTAATGATTCCGTTTTTTACTATTATAACCATGTCATGTTTAATCTGGTTGTTTATACCGTCAATCACATCAATATTTTGTAAAACTGATATGTTAGATTCTTCTTTCTTCTGTTTTGAACATATTTTTTTTAACATAGTAAGTTTCTTTTGTATTTATAGTATCAAATACAGTGCTCTATATCTTTTTAAACCGCCTATCCCGAATACAATCGTTGATTAAAATCGGGACGAGCTTCTCATATAGGGTTAAAAGTATTTCGGCTGCTTGTTCTTTCGATACATGGTTTTTTATTCTTCTTTAGTCCAAAATGGAAATGTATACCCAATAGCAAATCCAATTATGAAATTGTCAGGGAATACGCCTTTTAAAACATCTGTCCCTACATAATACTCATTTCCTGTTATGGTAATAATGCGAGATAGCTCTCCATTTATAACTAATTTATCATTTATTATATATCCACATTTAATTTTAGGTTTTGCGAAAATTGCATCTACATGTGTTGTTACACTATTGCTTCCGTCATTAAATGCTGTTGAATATGTAAATCTACCACAGCCTAAACCTACCCCGGTACCAATGAAAAAATTCTTTTTATGTATTCTATATTCTAAAATAAATGCTCCTGTTGCTCCACCCCAACTCGTATATCCACTTTCATTCTTTTTGTCATTTAGACTTCCCAGTGCTGATAATCCAACATATACATTTTCTCCTATAGCTCCATATAATTCCATGCCATGCATTCTCGCATTATTGTTTAATATAGGAAGTAATTGATTTTGATTTACTCCAATAGACCCAAAGTCCTTTAAACATATTTTTTGAAAATAATTAACTGATAAAAATCTAACATCATTTTCTTGAGCACTCACATTGAGTGAAAGTCCAAATAATACTACTAGAATACTTTTTTTCATATATAAATAGTTGATTTTTTTTAATGCCATTAATCTTGAATGTTTAAGATTTTTAGGTAACGTTTTTATTAATCATGTTTGAGTTCATGTGTGTGTGTCTTTTAGCTTTATGTCAACGGCAGTTTTCCGAAATCACCGTGAAAACCACCTGTACTGTTTATAATTTCAATAAAAATACGTTTTTTTCCGAATACAGAGAAAAAAATACGAAACTTTTACATTGTGCTTTTAAATCGTATATGAAGCTAAAAAGAGGGGTGATGGGTATTTTTTGCGAAATGTAATGATGTTACTTTTTCCTTCTGCTCTCAACCACAGCGTGTTTGTGTGTCTGTAGAAAACCGCATATCAGTATTATGTTATTTCACAATCCGGAAGATAGGTGTTGTATGTTTCTTTGATAATAGTGTAATGAATAAAATTAATGTAGTAATATTCGATTTGCCCATAAGTAATTTTTATTTTAATCTTTTTTGTTTCCAAAAGTGTAGGACAATCCAACTGCTGCATAATGGAACAAAGAAAAGGTGTAAACTTCATCATTATCTGCACCTCCTTCAAGAATTCGGTATCCGGCACGGATTTTAAATGTGTCTGATAAAGTATATGTAGCAGCCAAAAGAACATCTTCTGCTCTGCCTTGCGGTGCAGCAAGTGCATCTCCCTCAAATAAAAGTCCAAATTTGTTATCAATATTCCATAATAGCTTGAAATTAATTATTGGCACAAATCCCATATTAATTTTTTCCTCACTTAATCCAGAGGAAGATAATGCAATTCTTGCATCTCTAATTTTAGCGGTAAAACCTAACCCAAACTCAATTTGTGGTTTATTTACAATAGTATACCGATATGTTAACCTGTATGAGTTAAATTTATAGTTTCCTGTAATTTCTGTATTGGCCGGAAAAACAGTCCCTTCAAATATTATATCATTCGATACACTGCCCTTCGATTTTGTTTCCAAAGGGGCAAATAATAATGAGATTGTATGATGTGTATTAATAGTATAATTCAATCTTGCCCTATAAAAAAGTTCAGTTTCAGATGTTAAATCGTCTTTAAATGAAAAAAGGGTTCCGTTATTTCCCGGAATGCGAACATCATTATAACCAGTAAAGATTAGTCCCGTTTCTACATCAATCAGAGCTTGAGCTTTTGTAGTTGATACATCTAAGAACAGGAGTAGCATTATACTAATTGCGAGGAATTGTAATTGTATTTTTTTTGTTTCCATTTTCAAAGATATATGTTAATTGTTTTTTGGCGTACGTACAAGAGCAGTCTCAAAACCACCGGCACTTTCTCTATTTTCAATAAAAATACGTTTTTTTTCGGATATGGAGAAAAAATTGCGGGTTTTTTATGTTGTATTCTTACAGAAATATATAACCGAAAAAATAATAGTGTATCCTTTGTTCTCACTCACTCAACCACAGCGTGTTTGTTTATCTGTAGAAAACTTGGTTTTTAGTCAGGAATGTACAGGGGAATTCCGTGTTGTTTGGAATTTGTGTGTTGTGCACTTTGTCATTATTAGAATCTATGAAATACTGTTTTTATTTTTGTATTAGTTCTGTTTTCCATTCTTCTATAAGCTTATCAATCGATAAACCAAAGAAATTTTCGGCATAGGCAACCCAGGTCTCTTCTGAGACATTTTCTGTAGGCAAGAAAAGTGCTTTGTGTTTTTTTGCACCATACTTATCTTCAATAAAATAGGCGAAAGAGTATGCTAAATTATAAATATTAACGTCCTGTTTTGAAAAGAGTTCAACCCATTTTGTTTGTAATTTCTCAAATTTAAAAGTACTATCAAGAACTATTTCTTTTGAATATTCATCTACACTTTTTCTGTTTTCTGCATATGTACCCTGAAATTTGCTTTGAATTAACTGTGCATACCCTTCATCCAAAAACTTAAAAGAGTTCATTTCCCAATCTATCTCAAAATCGCATGTCTGTCTTAACAAGTTTGTATTAACCAAATGAAATGTTTCATGGACAATTGCTCCGGCAATCTCCTTACTTTTACTTAACGGCATTGATTTAACAGCCATATATGTTTCATTTAAATTAGGATTATAAGGACTCGGTCCATCATGATTCATCAGCATCACCCTTATTACTGGAGGCAATAAACTATCCCATTCTTGTATTATGAAAGATTCAATTTCTGCAACATGTGTATAAAGGGTATTTGCAAATTCTTCGACCCTTTCGTCATACTTTATTGATACAAATGTGCTTTCCAGTCTCTTGTCGGAATCTTTATATTTATGAAAGTCTTTATAAATAAAAGCATTTTGGTCATTTTGCATTCTGTTATATTGTTTTTCAACATTCTTCATATCATGCACATGAAGGTACGAGGTTAATAATCCCCCCTGATTAGTAACATTTAGTTGTTCACAAATTTGACAATACTCACGTAAAGTTGATTCAAATTTTCCTAAAATGTTATAATAATTATTTTCAATAAAATATTCTGTGCCGTCTTTTTCTAGCTTACTGACTAAGATTTCTTCAATTTCCCAGTAATTTTTAAAGAAGTTTTTCTGTAACTCATCAACTGTTTTACGAAAATCATCTTTTTCCTCTGTTATTTTATTCTTTGAAGGATTATGAGTAACACAATATCCAAGAATAAAAACTGATACAATAAGGAGTAGTGAAATATTTGTATGTTTTTTGAATTTCATATTTTTTAAGTTTAGGTTTTTTCTAATTTCATTTCCTATACTTATCCCATATAATGGGGATTTCGCTTCAATATCTCCGGGCTTTTTCTTTAAGCACTATAAAAATACGTTTTTTTTCGGATATGGAGACATAATTATTGAACTTTTTACTAATTGCATTTTGTCATACTCAAATTACATATGAAGCCGAAAAAGGAGGGACGTAGCAATTTACTTTTGCATATATGTGCGGTTTGTACATTTACTGTTTACAAAAGCAGACATGAATCTTTGTATTCATAAAATCAAATAGCTCTGTGTTTTGCTGAACTGTGAAATGTTCCCCGATAGGTTTTCAGGCTGTTGATTGCTTGCGATTGGTGTTTCGTTGTTTATTCCCAGTCAATTTTTCTCCCATTTTTGCTGCACGATTTATCTGTCCTGCGTTGGAGTGGGGGAAGATGGAAGATTTTTCGGTACGTGTTGGATGTAGCGTTGGTTTTTTTTTGAGCGACTTGGCAATCACGAAAAAAATCGGGACAAGTTGTGTATGACTGCGAAGCGTTGGGCATAGTCCTATTTTTTAAAAATCTACTTCTAATAAATATCCGTTCTGCTTTAACCAATTTTTTGCTTTCTCATAATTTGGTACTTGAATAGAAAGGATATTCCAGAAATCAGGTGTATGATTGCTCTCAATCAAGTGAACCAATTCATGTGCAACCAAATAGTTTACAACATACATAGGTGCTTTAATAATTCTCCAGTTAAAAATAATGTTATTGTTTGGAGTGCATGAACCCCAACGGTATTTCATTTCTGAAACCTTGCACTCATTGTACTTTACACCAAGACTATCAGTATGTTGATTTGCCAATGGTTTAATTTTCTTTTCTGCCTGCTGGAAATACCAGTCCCTGAACAAAGTATTTGCCTGTTCTTGATTTGCTCTTGAAATTCTAAAACGTTGGTTAAACTCAATTCCTTCAAATTCTTCGTCTACAACTAAAAGTTGATAATTTCGGCCTAAATACATTAAAGTTTCCCCTGAAATGAATTCTTTTTGTTCTGGTATAGCAGGGTATTTTTGGGCATGACCCAATTTTTGCTTTATCCATTGACGCTTTTCGTAAACAATTTGTTCAATCTTTTCAGAACTCAGGTTTTCAGGAGCACGGACAATAATTTTCCTATCACGTTCAACAGTAATATTTAATGTCTTTCTATTGCTATATTTTACTTCGTACTCGAATCGCATTAATCTTGAATGATTTTAAAGTGATTGGTCTTTGCCAATTCCATTATTCTTGAAATAAGCTCATTTCTTCGTATGATAATATTTGGCAACTTATTAAAGTCAGGTGAAAGAAGAAGTTTTTGCAATTCCGCTTTCAATCTTGCCTGAGCTGGTGTGCTATCCCAAAACCCTGCTAAACGTATTTCTCTTGATACCAAGTTAAAAACATGTTGTGTAAGATTTACATTTTGAGCAATTTCATCTTCGTTTAAATCTTTGTTTTCAAATAATTCAGATTTAAAAATCCTAAAAAACGGCATTTGCTTTTTCCTGTCTAAACCGAAGGTTTCTTCCTTCTCTCTGTTTTTAATCTTGTCCCTTAATTTTTCAAGTTCCTCGTAGATTTTCTTCCAGTTTCCTTTGAAGTTTTTAAGAATTTCTTCCAATGCTTCCGCAAAAGAGGCAAATAGTTCGGGGTCTTCATCGATGTTGATATCAATGTAATGCCTTATTGCATGTTCTACTTCTGCGGCTTTTGTTTTTTCCCTTTTTCTTGTCTTCACATGCTTTTGAAAATCATCTGCAATTATTGAAAT
>JAWOEL010000130.1:0-116248 GCA_046482735.1 Bacteroidales bacterium
ATATATTAACTTAGCATCTAGATTTTGATTTTTTTACAATAAAATATGGTACAAAGCATACATAAATACTGCAATTAGTTAATTAAGAGACGATTATAAAACAATATTTTTTTATATTACAAACCATAATTACAAATGTACGAATCAATTGCAATATAATAATTCTCCTGAAGGTGCAATATGCTATTTAATTTGCATTGTAAATCTTAGTAAACTACATATAACAGAATGGTAAAACAACTTATAATACTTAATACTTTATATTTATGAAACAAGGAATACTTTTATTACTGACAACTGTGATTTTTTGGTCATGCTCAAGCAGAAAAAAATCTGAATCCCTACAAGAAGCATATAAACCATACTTCAAAATAGGAACAGCAGTAAATTCTTCGCACATAACCGGAGGAGACTATGATGGCGGCCTTCTTATACGAAAACACTTTAACAGTATAACACCCGAAAATATATTAAAGTGGGAAAAAGTTCACCCGCAACGCTCACAATATGATTTTAGCATGGGAGACAAATTTGTCGAAATGGGCGAAAAAGACAGTATGTTTATGGTTGGTCACACACTTGTATGGCACAGTCAATTGGCACCATGGGTACAAAATATTTCAGACTCAGCAGAACTTAGCAGTGTTATGAAAGAACATATAGCTCACGTAATGGGAACATACAAACAACGTATACAAGCATGGGATGTGGTAAACGAAGCTCTAAATGAAGACGGAACACTTCGCGAATCTGTTTTCTACAAAGTAATAGGGCCGGAATATATCAATCAAGCATTTAAATATGCACACAGCATAGACAGCAGTTGCAAACTTTACTACAATGATTATAATCTGGTAAACAAAGAAAAACGCGAGGGTGCTATTCGCCTCATACAACATTTACAAGCAGACAATGTTCCTATCCACGGTATTGGAATGCAAGGACACTGGAATCTGGAATGGCCCAGTCTTGAACAAATAGAACAAAGCATTATTGCATATGCCGAACTAGATATTGATGTTATGATTACCGAACTAGATATTACCGTATTACCTAACCCTTGGGATTTAGAAGGAGCTGATGTAGATCAAAACTTCGAACAAAGCGATAAAATGAATCCATATCCTAACCTTTTGCCCGACTCAGTTGATATATTATTAGCGAAACGCTATAAAGATATTTTTAATATTTTTTTAAAACATCAAGACAAGATTAGCAGAATTTCTTTTTGGGGAGTTCATGATGGTGACTCGTGGCTCAACAATTGGCCTATTCACGGGCGAACAAACTACCCTCTTGTTTTTAACCGAAACTATAAACCCAAACGAGCATACAAAACACTTATTAAATTAGTAGACAATTATACAGCGAAAAAAGATTTATAACCCTATGCGACATAGTATATTTATATTAACACTGTCTCTAATTCTCTTTTCTTGCAGAGATGATGAACCTCTTTCAAAACCGGATACTCTCAAATCAGCATTTAAACATAGTTTTGATATAGGAGTAGCCATCAACAAACAACAATATACCTATGAAGAAATTAAAGCATCAGAAATTGTACTGAAACATTTTAATAGTACTACTGCCGAAAATTCTATGAAATGGCAATATATTTCTCCGGAAAAAGGTCGTTTCAATTTCGATGATGCCGATGATTTTGTAACATTTAGTGACACAAACAACCTGAAAGTAATAGGACATACTCTTGTCTGGCACAGTCAACTCCCCTCATGGGTTCGCGAGATTACTGACAGTGCCGAACTGAGAAAAATTATGTATACTCACATAGACACACTTGCCGGAAGATACAAAGGTAACATACACGGATGGGATGTTGTAAACGAGGCATTTAATAATGATGGATCGTACCGTGATACCGTGTTTTACAGATATTTAGGCGAATCTTTTATAGAAGAAGCATTTATTCGGGCTCATTCAATTGATAGTTCAGCTGAATTATATTATAACGACTATAACATGACCTTTGAAGGAAAACGCAAAGCAGTAGTCGACATGATAACAAAACTAAAATCTAAAAATATACATATAGATGCTGTTGGTATGCAAGGTCACTGGAATTTACACAGCCCTACAATTCAGGAAATTGAAACCAGCATTATTGCCTATGCACATGCCGGAGTCGACGTTATGATTAGCGAACTGGACATTTCTGTATTACCATGGGGAAAAGATCCATATACACAAGAATTACCGCCTGAGGTAGAAAACGAACTCTCCGACAGATACAAGAGTTTATTCAAATTATTTTATAAACACCGTGATAAAATTAGTAGAGTAACATTGTGGGGTGTTCATGATGGTCAATCATGGCTCAATAACCATCCTATAGAAGATCGCACAGATTACCCCCTATTATTTGACCGAAATTACGAAGCAAAAAATTGCCTGCAGGCAATTTTACATATTTTTTAAATTAATTTATTCATTTAAAATGTACTATCATGAAAACAAATTTTGTAACAACAGCAGTATTAATTTTTGCAACAATACTCACAACACACGCACAAGACATAGTTCTTGGTGATTTCGAAGATGGGCTCGGCGAATGGGAAACATGGGAAGCTCCTCTTTCAACAGAAGTTAATCCGGACGATACCGGAATTAATACATCTGATTCAGTTGCTCTTTTGGATCAATCAAATGAAACATGGAGTGGAATGTCTTTATGGCTTGGTGCCGATTATATTCAATCAAATCATGTTACCGTAAAAGTTGATGTATACTCGGTGGATTCAACCAATAATATTAAACTGCAAATGGATAATCCGGTTGATTCAGAAGAAGAAATGATTGAAATGTATAAAACAATTGATGCCGATACATGGACAAGCCTTGAATTTGACATTAGTGCAGAAACATACAAAAATTATCAACAAATAGCACTTCAGGCCGGAGCTCAAACATTAGTATATTTTGATAACATAACACTCGTTGAAGGAGAAACTGTTTCGGGCGGAGATGAAGTAATGATAGAAGATTTTGAAACACCAAGCAGCACTTCATGGACTACTTGGGAAGATGGCACATACGGTTTTGAAGAAAACATTTATAAATCAGGAATTAACACATCCGACTCTGTTGCATACATAGATCAAAGTACTACAGGCGAATGGAGCGGCTCATTAGTTAATTGGGACGGAAGTTCATATACAGTTCGTTCTCATCATGTAAAACTAATTGTAGATGTATATCCTGTTGATTCATCTGCAACCGTAAAATTACATATGGACAATTCAGTTTCAGAAGCAACAAATGTTGAACAATACGTAAATGATGTTCCTGCAAATACTTGGACAGCAGTTGAATTCAACACAAGCGACCTCGAAGCGTATGACTATCAACAAATTGGATTTCAAACAGATGGCGGCATGGTATATTTCGACAATCTGCGTGTTGTACTTGCAGAAGGCACCCCAATTGATGCGACCGTTACACAAGACTTGGAATTACGTGTTACCAATGAAACAATAACGTTACTAAATGTTGAAACAATTGAAACAGTTTCAATTGTTTCAATTTCCGGTACAGTTTGTATGCAGGAAAACACTGCAACAATTAACATTAGTTCATTAAAAAAAGGCATGTATATTATTGTTCTTAATAATGGTGAAGCAACAGCTCAGTTTATAAAATAAAGCTATTTCAATTTTTCATTGTATACACAAAACGGGCGGTTATCTATAATAACTGCCCGTTTTGTATATCACCCTCTCTCTTTCCACTCATCCAGCGTTTCGGCAGGCTTCACATATTTTAAATGTTTTGCAGGACTCCCAACTACAACCTGATACGGCTCCACATCCTTTAAACATAAAGCACCGGCACCAACAACGGAATAATTGCCCATTGTTACTTTCTCCATAACCGTCGCGTTAAGAGCGACATCGCACCCGTCACCGATTGTTAAGACGCTCGAACAAATAGCTCCAACCGAAAAATGACAAAATCCTCCGATTGAATTATTATGACCGATTGCACAATTTGCCATAATAAAAGTACATTTCCCAATTTTCGTTTCCGGACCAATATATGTATTCGCCATAACCATTACCCCCGGCTCAAGTGTTGTTCCTTCACCAATAAATGTAAGGGGATGTATCAATGTTATCAGTTTTTCATCAGGAATAGTAAGCGATTCAAATATCTGAAGACGAAGCGGTGCATGAGAAATACTGTGAATAGCATAAATGAAATAAAAATCACCTGCGAGATACGTATCAATATCCTTCAATCCACCCAAAACAGGATAACCGTTGATTGTTCCACCTTTTTCCTCAAAATCATTCAAAAAACCATACACTTCGTATTCATCAATATCATAATTCATACGCATATCCTGAATACATGCAGCAGCAACGCCTCCATTACCTTGTCCGCCAATTATTATTACTTGTTTTGCCATAATTATTTTTTTAAATAAGAATGTAATTTAATTAAAATATCTTGTTTTCTGATTCTGAGCAAACGATTACACAAAACATATAAACGGGAAGATGATAAATCATTTGCTTTTTTTAATGCATTCATGGTTTTGTTTACAATTGCAGACGAATTTTCATAGAATTTTTGTCTGTATAATTTTGGGCTTTTAAAAATATCTGATAATTCCTGATATCTTTTGGAAACCATCTCTTTTTCATGCTCAGTCATCAATCTAACACCAAAATTATCATTATAAATATAAGTATAATCAACAGTATACGAATAATCCTTATTAATCTCAACTTCTAAAATAAATGTTTCTCTGTTTCGAATATCATTATCTGCATATGTATGAAATTGTGATGCGGTATGAAAAATAAAATTTCCGAGACTATGAAAAATGTATTTCCCTTTATATATTTCATATCCTTGTAAATTATGCGGATGAGCACCGACTATAAGATCAGCACCTGCATTAATTAATCTATGAGCACGTTTTCTTTCATAAGGAGCAGGATAATCAATGTGCACATAATTCCAATGAGGCATCAAGATTACAAAATAATTATCTTTTTTTAATTGCTTAATTTGTTTACGTAATATTCGTATACTATCAGATGCGGTACCATAGGATTCTTTTTTAGCATTATACCAACGTGTCAATCCTAAAAAAGCTAATTTATATCCATCTTTGTTTATTACAAGGGGGGTATTTGCTTCTTTAATATTCTTACCGGCACCAAAGAAAAATTTACGAATTTCAGAAAGAAAATCCATCGTATCTTTAAGTCCGACTTCAGAATAATCCATTATATGATTATTTGAAAGAGAAAACACATCGAATAAATCAAGGATATAATTCATTTTGGGTTCTGCTTTCATATAGCATGTTTCATATTGAGAAGTAGAATCATTATTTGTAAACGGACATTCCAAGTTAGCCACATTAAGATCGGCTTTTTTAAAAACATCTCTCACATTTTCTTCTACAAAAAAATTATTAGTATCAACGCCAACTAAACTAATATCGCCAACAAAATTTATTTTCATATTTTCATATTTTTCGAAACAACATAACAAAAACTTACCATATAGCTATTTACAATTCTCATTAAAAATTCATGTTATGTATCTGAAATGTTTTCTCTTACCATTAATAATCCTCCAAAAAATATATTAAATAATAAAAAGGTAAAAGTTATAAGAGAAACTATTAAACTAACCTCAACAGGAATTCCAAAATAACCATAGAATAAAATATATGCTGATTCTCTTACACCTACTCCTCCAAAAGAAATAGGTATCAATGAAATAATATTCACTAAAGGAACAACAAATAAATTTGCAAGAAAAGGTATATCAAACCCTAAAGCATAAAACACTATATTTATAAATAGAGCTTTAACTATAAGAATAACTATAGAAAAGAAAAAAACAATACTTATATATTTTAAACTTAGTACCGGTTTTATAATATCTTCAACAATCTTTTCATCATGAGATAATACGTGGTTTTTACTTGAAATTTTATTTATTAATGAAATGATTTTAGCATTTAAAAATAACATAAATTGTTGCATCACCCCCTCAAATTTACCTTTGAGGAAAGCATTTTTAAAACCAATTAAAAAAAGTAATATACAAAATGCTCCTATTAAAATATAAGCATAATTTATAATTTCAGCTATTGTTTCGTTTTTGGTTATTTCAAGAAACGGATAACACACTATTATTAAAATAAGCGAAGAAGCCGTACCAACTATTTTTTCCAAAAAAATAGTGCTAATATTAGATTTATAAATAGCATATTCTTTTCTTACCTTTAATACTCTGTAAACATCGATTCCGACACCTCCCGGCACAAAAAATCCAACAAAAAGACCTTTATATAATATTGAATGAAGTTTTCGAAAATTAGTTTTTACTTGTTCTATTAAATCCAACAAAAGATGCCATCTAACAGTAAATAACAAGTACTGTATTGGAACTGACAACAAAACAAGACTTAATAATAATAAATCAGCATCGGTAATTATCTTTGTTAACCGTTCAAAATCAATAATCGAGAAAATATAGTATAATAATACTACAGGAACAACAAACTTAATTACCGATAAAACCTTCTTTTTCATTATGCTATTTTTCTACTTCAATATTTTTAAATTTTCCTGTTTTCGAATTAATTGACAATTCTTCAAAAAATTCAACAGTAAGAGGAATATCCGGAAAATTATTATTCCAAATATCCAAGACTTTTTCCTTTACGTGCTGCTCTCTTTCATGTTTTTTACATACACATTGAAAATGAACACTCTTATCTTTCTTTTGCAACAAGCGATATTGCTGACATTCATGTAAAGACCGAAAAACACTCCACACTTGCAAGCGAAACAATTGGGTTCCGTCCCGTAAAGTTATAACATCCTCTATTCTCCCGATAATTTTTCCCATTTTACGATAATCTTCGTGTATACGCACATGATCGGCAATTTTATATCGGATAAAAGGCATTGTCTTATTTACAAGATTCGTTATAACTAATTCACCATACACTTCTCCGTTTATGGTTACCGGATTTATATATTCCAGAATTATTGAATTAGGAGCATAATCAAAATTTTCATCATCAGGTTTTGTCCATGCCAAGGAGGGATGTTCCATACATCCGTACACATTAATAATTTTTGCCTGCAAATAAGTTTTAATATCCTCTTTCACATCATCCATAAGTGTTTCGCCAAACAACACAACATATGAAACCCGAAGCTTTTCATTATTTTTCTTTAATTCATCTATAATAACTTTTAAACAGGTTGGTGTTGCCGATAATATTGAAATTTTTTTCTTTCGAAAATCAGCAACAATTTCATGTATTGGGGTAAACACATTATATGCCTTCCGGCGAAACATACCAACATATTTCTGCAAATAATACAAAAATGATTTTTGTTCTATTTCTTCTTTTTGTTTATATACCCCAATTAAACAAAAAAATGAAAAAGGATTATATTTATGTAAACTAAAAAAGGTTCTAAAATATGAGGTAAAATATTCCTTTTTTGTAAGATAAGTATCAAAAGGTTTACCGGTAGAACCACTCGTTGAACGAACGATTAGGTTATCTGTTTTTTTCCGGGTCAGAATTTCAGAAGCGGAATATTGTTTCATATCATCTTTTGATACAATTGGTAATTTTTGCAAATCATCAATTGATTGAATATGTAATTCTTCTTTACTAAGATGTTTGTACTGCTCTTTATAAAAATCCGAATATGTACAGGCATGAGAAATTAATGAATTAACTTTTCTCACCTGCATTTTTTGTATTCTGGAAACCGGAAGTATTTTTATAAGATAATACTCACAGAAATATCTACATAAATATAAAAACATATTATTTTTTGTGTATCATATTATTTTTTGCCAATATTTTTTTAGCCGCTATAACCATAGGTGGTCCTATGAATTTACCGTTTTTCATTGCCACGCCTTTTCCACTTTGCTGAGATTCTTCGAACAATTGCAGCATTTCTTGTGCATCTTTCACCTGCTCTTCGCTCGGAGAATAATATTTGTGTACTAATGGTATTTCTTTTGGGTTAAGTACAAGCATACCCTCAAAACCGAGATTTTGTGCCAATTGAATATTTTTCTCCAAATCGTCTAAATCATGCACATTTATATGAACCGTGTCTATAGGAGCAACATTATGAGCACGGGCAGCCATAGCAATCATTGCCCGGGCAGTAAACAAACTGGTTCCCTCCGTATCATGAATACCGCCCAAATCACTTATAAAATCTTCACAACCATACGCAATAGCAATTACCCGTTTTGATGCGGCACAAATATCCTGTGCATTAAGCACTGCTGCTGCAGTTTCAATTATCGGAATAATTTTAAAAGTGCCTATTTCATATCCGCGTTCATATTCAATTGTCTCCAATAATTTATCGATAAAATAAATATCCTCACCTTTTTTGGCTTTCGGATACATAAAACCGTCAACGCCGGGAATAGCAAGTTGGGTAATATCTTTTAACAAATGTCCGCTTTCACGATCATTTATACGCGGAAAAATGTGATGATTGGCACATTCATTCTGTTGTACCCGTTTTACAATATTATCTCGTGCAATTTGCTTATATTCATCTGTTTGCACCGAGTCCTCTAAATCGAGCAATAAGACATCGGCTTCGGAGCGGGCTGCACTGGCGAGCAAACGCTCATTATGTGCCGGCACAAACATTAAACTTCGCAATAAAAATGGTGGGCTGTATTGTTTCATAGTATAGTTATTATGTGTGTTTTTTTATTAATACATGTCGTCGAAACGATAATACATCTTTTCCATGCTGATTGTATGCAATTGTTTCAACATACACCACCCCTCTATCGGGTTTCGATTTGGATTCTTTAGTTGAAATAACCCGTGTTTTTGCATATATCGTATCGTTTACAAACACCGGATTCAGATGTTTAACCTCTTCATACCCTAAATTAGCAATAGCCTTTCCACTAATATCAGGAACCGTCATGCCCACAACAATACTAAACACCAGTGTGCCGACTACGAGCACTCGTCCGTGCTGATTTTTCGAGGCATAATCAGTATTTGTATGCACCGGATGATGATTCATCGTCAGAAGACTAAACAAATTATTATCACTTTCAAAAATTGTTTTCGAAAGACTGTGTTCGATAATTTCACCCTCGGTAAAATCTTCAAAATAACTTCCTAATTTACTTGCTTCCATATTGCGTATACCAATTTATTATTGTGTTAATTCGTTTCATATGTGGTTTTTCATATATTCTTCCATGCATTTTTATAACCGAAAAATCGGGATGTTTCTGAGCATATTCCTGAACCGCCAAAGCATCTTGCACTTCTTTCTGAGAAAAATACTGAATGGCATGCATTACCTCAATTTGTTTCGGATGCACAATACATTTACCATCGTACCCGAAAGAAACCGCACGACGACATTCGTGTTCAAATTCATGTGCACCTACAATATCCATACATACCGAATCGATACATGCTAAACCGAAAGCCCTTGCAGTATGTAAAACCTGCATATGAGCATACTCCAAAGTACTTTGCGAATGTTCCATTCCCATTTGCAATGCGAAATCATGGCTCCCCAAAATAAGAGCAGTAATGGGTAATTCCGAAAACTGAATAATATGCGACAATGAATACAAACACACCGGACTCTCAACAAGAAACATACACGACACCTCGTCAATATATTTTCCGCAGGCAAATGCTATGTGCTTAGCATGTTCTACCCGTTCAATTTTAGGAATAACAAATTTACGAAATCCGTATTCCAATAAACGTTCAAAAAAAGAAGTATCTACCCCTTGCTCAGAAACAGAAAAAAACGGACGAACATATACATTATCAGGAATTCCGGTATCAAAAGCTAAGGAATCAAATGCAGTATTCACATCCGCTTCGGCCACTGACTCCTCAAAATCTATGATATAATAATCAGCTTTATGCTGCGAAATAGCAGAAAAAAAAGTCGGACGATTAGCCGGAATAAATAAATACGAGTTCAGCATTATTTCAATTGTTTATATACTACATAATCTTCATATTTTCTGATATAATCCGCCTCATCATAGCTATGCGAAGCCAACACCAAACAGACTGAGCCGGACGAAAAGCCCTTTTCCGCTGCCCAGATTCCCGGAGGAATATGCAAACCGAAATTAGGTCTGTTAAGCGTAACAGTGCGACTAATGAGCCCATCTGTCAATTCAATTTCAAAGGCTCCCGAAGCAGCCACCAAAAACTGATGACACTCCTTATGAGCATGAGCACCACGAGACTCACCACCAGGAATATCGTATAAATAAAAAATCCGGTTAATATCAAAAGGTATTTCCTTGTTCCCATGAACCGGCGTAATATTACCCGCTCTGTTTTGAATTTTAGGCAATTCAATAACCGAACAATCATATACTGTAACAGACTGGCTCATATTTATAAATTTTGTGCGTTTAAAAAATCAGCATACTTGCGAATATACAAATCCTCCGAATACGGTTTTGAAGCCAAAATCAGGCACAAAGCATTCGTCGAAAAATTCTCCAAAGACCGCCACATCATCGAAGGCACATACAAACCATAATACGAACGATTCAGGGAAATGATTTTTTTAGAATGGCCATCATCAACATGCACATCAAAACTACCAGAAAGAGCAATAATACACTCCTGCAAGTCAGTATATGCATGACCGCCCCGAGTTTGTCCGCCCGGCACATCATATATCCAATACGAACGTGCAACCGAAAACGGAATATGAGTATTTCCCTCAATAAACGAAAGATTCCCCCGTGGATCCATAATTTTCGGGAAATCAATAATAGTACAATCGTCAATATGCTGTTTGTGTGTCATAATTTAACTTTTTAATTCACCTGGTCGAAAAACATATTTCACCCCATATTCTTCAGCCGATTTTCTTCGTTCCTGAGGAGATGAAAGAGTACGAAAAGAATATTCAACCTCATTCCAAATTTTCTGTATTATCTCGTGAGCTTCTGCTCGCAATTCATTAATATACTTTACAGCTCGATTATTTTTTGTGGTAAACATAACATGATTACGCTGTGCTTCCAAAAATTTTTGATACTGAATGTTCACCAACGCTATCCGCGGATTAAAAATAGGTGTGCCACCATTCATTACCCGTTCCTCTTCTCCCTCAATAATAGTTTTTCCCCAATATAAAATATCCTCATCTGTTGTCAGCGGAGGAACTTTTTTAATATATTTCTCTAAATTATAATATGCACGAACCTTAGCAGATAACTCACCTCGCAAAATACAAAAATTCAGAACCTGTATAAAATGTGATATATATAATTTAACCTTTTTTTTAGAAAAACTGTATGTTGTCTCCTTTTCATGTTTATGAGATGATTCTATACTTTTATGATACAAACTTTGCGTATACGTAGGTAAAAAAAATTTTGCTCGTTGCAGTGTTTTATACGAAAAAGCCAATTGATCAGGAGTCAGCTCTTTGCTTTTGTCTATAGCTATAGACAATGCCTGTATTCGTGCTCTATCTGTATTTGGAAGTCGTCTGTAAGGCATATTATATTTGCGAATAAGTGCAATATTACAAAAAAATTGCCATTCGCACTATTCATTCACATATAATTTCATATAAAAAGACAATCTTCTAAGTGTCAAACAAATAGACACAACATCCACTAAACCAGCATATTATAAACACGCATAACATATAACAAAATACAAAAATACCATATCTTCAAGAAAATAAGGTAATTATGTTTTTAAAAACTTGAATTTAATAATTCAAATCTCTATATTTGTTACAATTAACAATAATTTACTAACCTCCAAACAATGTAGAACTATGAACAAAGCAGAATTAATTGATCAAATTGCATCAGAATCAGGTTTATCAAAAGCAGACTCAAAAAAAGCTTTAGAAGCTTTCACACAAAGCGTAAGTGCATCACTCAAAAAAGGAGATAAAATATCCTTAGTTGGATTTGGCTCTTTTTCTACTTCAAAACGTTCGGCACGAACAGGAAGAAACCCACAAACAGGAAAAACTATTACCATACCGGAAAAAAACACGGTAAAATTTAAAGCTGGCAAAGAATTATCTGATTCTGTGAATTAAGTAATATCCTGAAAATCTAATTTTTTCAGTCAGGCCTCTATAATAAAAAAAGGCAGATTCATTTGAGTCTGCCATTTTTTATAAATATAAACTACTTATACATAACCGAGAAAACTATCCGCATTTTGATGCACCACAATCAGGACACGTTAAACACCCCTCCTGATACAAAAGATTTGTGCTACCACATTCAGTACATTTTTGCCCGGAACTCACTTTTGTTCCATCTGGAATATATTTTTTTAATGCCCGTTCCACACCATTTTTCCACGTATTAATGGTTTCACCATCAATACTCATAGATGAAACGAGATTAACCACACTCTCAATAGGCATACGGTGACGAAGGACACCAGAAATCAATTTTGCATAATTCCAATATTCTTTATCGAACATACGGGAAAGACCTTGAAAAGTCACACTATATCCGTGTTTATCAATATATTGAAAATCGTAACTAGTTTTACCTTTGTATTTATTTTTAATAATTTTACCTCTTACCACAGATTTAGGCACCGGTAATACATCCTCATCAATCTTACCCGTAAAAATTTCATACGGATGTCCCTCTAGCAAACCAACAAACGCAACCCACTGTTCGCGATTATTTTGAAAACGCACCACATCGGCATCAAGCTCAACAGGTCTGCGAGTGGGAATATATGGAGCATCACCCGAAGCTTGTTTTTTATCCTCTTTTTTATCAGACAACAACACCCCGGAGCGAGAACCATCTCTATACACAGTAACTCCCTTACAGCCAACCTCCCAAGCTTTTACATATAAATCACCAACTAACTCCTGCGAAGCTTTTTCAGGTAAAT
The DNA here is from genome assembly GCA_046482735.1 of Bacteroidales bacterium. GTDB lineage: Bacteria > Bacteroidota > Bacteroidia > Bacteroidales > UBA1715 > JAQICB01. The sequence goes on from JAWOEL010000130.1 coordinate 12,953, forward strand.
TAATAGTAACACTTATAGAATGGTCAACCCATTTTTGTATTTTTCCTTGCATTTCAACCTTACTCATCCAATCAACATCATTAGTTGACGCTTTATAATAAGGTGATTGTTTTACAATTTTATCTAACTCTTCCTGAGATGCATTTTTAACCTCATCAACATCATATCCATTTTTTTCGAGCCACATGGTAAATTTATGATGAAAAACCCGGTACTCTTCCCATGAATCACCAACATCATCAACAAAAGACACTTTCGCCGAATTATCATTCGGATTGACCTTACGACGACGTTTATATACTGCCATAAATAATGGTTCTATTCCGGATGTTGTTTGTGACATTAAACTGGTAGAACCGGTTGGAGCAATGGTAAGCATAGAAATATTACGCCGTCCGAAATTCATAATATCAGAATATAATTGTTCATCCACATCTTTAATACGCAATAAAAACGGATTATTACTTTCTTTTTCCGGATTAAATACTTTAAACGGACCACGTTGTTTTGCCATTTCCATAGACGCACGGTAGGCTTCTATAGCAAGAGTTTTATGTACTTCTGTCGCAAAATCTGTAGCATCGTCAGTACCATATCGTAAACCTAAAGCAGCAAGCATATCACCTTCAGCGGTAATTCCAATTCCGGTACGACGCCCCTCTTCAGCTTTTTGTTTTATTTTTTCCCACAGGCTTTTCTCTACCCGTTTTATATCAAAATCTTCCGGATCTCCATTAATTTTTTCAAGAATAGCATCAATTTTTTCTATTTCAAGATCTATGATATTATCCATCATACGCTGAGCATACCCAACATGCTCAATAAACAAATCGAAATTAAATTTTGCAGAGTCAGAAAAAGGATTTTCGACATATCCAAATAAATTAAGAGCAAGTAAACGACAACTATCATACGGACAAAGAGGTATTTCACCGCACGGATTGGTAGACATAGTTTTAAACCCGATATCAGCATACGAATCAGCAACAGATTCTGAAGTTATAGTATCCCAAAACAAAATGCCGGGCTCCGCCGATTTCCATGCATTATGTACAATTTTATCCCACAACACACGTGCATCTACTTCTTTTGTAATTACCGGATTGGGAGAATCTACCGGAAATTGCTGCACATAAGGAGTGCCATCAATTACCGCCTGCATAAACTCATGGTCAATTTTGACTGAAATATTAGCACCGGTAACTTTTCCCATATCTAATTTTGCATCAATAAAACCTTCGGCATCAGGATGCTTAATAGAAATACTCAACATTAACGCTCCTCTTCGACCATCCTGTGCTACTTCACGAGTAGAATTGGAATACCGTTCCATAAAAGAAACCACTCCGGTTGAACTCAGGGCACTATTATTAACTTCGGTTCCTGAAGGACGTAAATGAGACAAATCATGCCCAACACCTCCTCGACGTTTCATCAACTGCACCTGCTCTTCATCTACACGAAGAATACCACCATATGAATCTGCTGGATTCTCCTGACCTATCACAAAACAGTTTGATAAAGATGCTATTTGATAATTATTACCAATTCCGGCCATCGGGCTTCCTTGTGGAATAATATATTTAAACCCTTCTAACAAAGCAAAGAAATCGTTTTCTGTCATTGGGTTAGCATACTTATTATCAATACGTGCAAGCTCTTTAGCGAGTCGCCGATGCATATCGTTAGGAGATTTTTCATATAAATTTCCTGCAGAATCTTTTAATGCATACTTATTAATCCATACAGTTGCTGCTAAATCATCTCCTTTAAAATATTCTTTTGCTGAAGCTAATACCTCTTCATAACTGTACGATTTTGTTTTTGTTTTCATTTTCTCGGTTGTCATTTTGCTCTCGTGAATAAACATGATTTTCTTTTTTTATAAAATGCTCAATGTATTCTTATAACTCAATGCTACAAGCCAAAACATTATAATATATATTATTTAGGTCTATTTTTTGTAACTTATACTAAACTACAATTTTTTTTATGACGCTTTTCTTTATCAATATCAAATTTCAGTTTTAAAATTAATTGGAAAACAAAAGAGCAGAAAGTTTATATTGTGTGAGTTATTCATATTTTTTTAACAAGACAAAACACTGTAACACAACTGATTTAAAAAGTTTTAAAAAAAAGTGAAAAAAAGTTGATTTTTAACAAATAGGTAGAATTACTTATAAATAAAGAGACTAGAAGAATTATCCGAAAAAATATTCATTTTTCAAAATTCGGAAAATTGTACCGAAAAAATCATAAATATCATATTTGAATCAAAAAAATGATTTTTGAGTACAAAAGAAGACATCTGTTTTTCAGAAACAACGTCATATACAACATACTATTATATAAAAAAACCCTTAATTCAAATTGACCACAATTCAAATCAAGGGTTTAATATTTTTTTAACACTCTATTACACACTCATAATCATTTAATTACAATGAGCGTTTGACTTCTTTTTCATCATATGCTTCAATAATATCACCAACTTTCACATCATTATAATTAGTAATATTCAAACCACATTCAAAATTTCGTGTTACCTCTTTCACATCATCCTTGAAACGTTTAAGAGAACCTAACTCACCAGTATACATAACAATACCATCACGAATAAGCCGCACTTTTGAATTACGATTAATTTTTCCTTCAGTCACAAAACAACCAGCAACAGTACCAGCTTTTGGAACTTTAAAGGTATCACGAACCTCAGCAGTACCAACGACCTCCTCCTTAATTTCCGGAGAAAGCATACCAGTCATGGCATCTCTCAATTCATTAATAGCATCGTATATTATAGAATATAGTCGTATATCAATACCTTCTTTTTCGGCAAGTTTTCGAGCCGCCGCCGAAGGACGAACCTGAAAACCAATAATTACAGCATCAGACGCAGAAGCAAGCAAAACATCAGATTCAGAAATCTGACCAACTGCTTTATGTTTTACATTTATCACAATCTCTTCTGTCGACAACTTAACAATAGAATCAGCCAATGCTTCAATCGAACCATCCACATCACCTTTTATAATAACATTAAGTTCCTGGAAATTTCCAATTGCAATACGACGACCAATTTCATCGAGCGTAACATGTTTTTGAGCATTTAACTCTTGCTCTCGCTGCAACCGTTCACGTTTATTTGCAATATCACGTGCCTCTTTATCAGTTTCTAAAATATGGAATCTGTCACCTGCCTGAGGAGCTCCGTTAAGACCGAGTATAGTAGCGGGCACAGATGGACCAGCCTCTTTTATTCGCTGTCCACGTTCATTAAACATAGCTTTCACCTTACCGGAAAACATACCAGCCAACATCACATCACCAATACGTAATGTTCCGGCACTAACCAATACTGTAGACACAAACCCCGAACCTTTATCAAGCTCAGATTCAATAACAGTACCTACTGCACGTTTATTCGGATTAGCTTTTAATTCAAGAAGCTCTGCCTCAAGCACAACTTTCTCCATTAAATCCTCAATATTTTTTCCAAATTTCGCAGAAATTTCCTGAGATTGATATTTACCACCCCATTCTTCTACGAGATAATTCATATTAGCTAACTGTTCCCGTATTTTATCGGGACTGGCACCTTCTTTGTCGACCTTATTTATAGCAAATATAATAGGCACCCCTGCAGCAGCAGCGTGATTTACAGCCTCTACTGTTTGCGGCATAACACTATCATCAGCAGCTACTACAATAATTGCAATGTCTGTAACCTGTGTACCACGAGCACGCATAGCTGTAAACGCTTCGTGACCTGGTGTATCTAAAAATGTTATTTTTTTATTATTATTTAATGTTACCGTATATGCACCTATATGTTGTGTTATACCACCAGCTTCTCCGGCTATCACATTTGCTTTACGCACATAATCAAGTAAGGATGTTTTACCATGGTCAACATGTCCCATTACAGTAACTATAGGAGAACGAGACTCCAAATCTTCAGGCTTCTCATCTTCCTCATCATCTATTCCCTCCTGAACATCAACACTCACAAATTCAACAGAAAACCCAAATTCTTCAGCAATCATTTGAATAGTTTCAGCATCTAATCGTTGATTTAAAGAAATAAATAAACCGATACTCATACACGTACCGATTATTTCAGATGCATCAACTTCCATCATATTCGACAAATCATTTGCCGAAATGAATTCAGTAACTTTCAATACTTTTTTATCTAACTGCGACTGTTCGTTTTGTTCTTCAAGTTCCTGACGAATAGCATCTCGTTTTTCACGACGATATTTAGATGACTTTGTTTTTTTGGTGTTACCCATTTTAGCCATCGTTTCTTTAATCTGCTTTTCTATCTGATCTTCAGAAAGCTCCTCAACATATTTTTTCCGTTTCTTTTTCTTATTAACATCTTTCGTTCGCGAGTCTTTATCTATAGCATCTTTTATAGATGCACCTTTTGGTGGAAGATCTATCTTCTCTTTTTTAATACGTTTTCTCCGTTTTTTCTTACCACCTTTATAATCATCATCAGAATCTTTTAAATTTATCTGACCAACAACTTTTGGTGATTTTGTTTTTGGAGTTTGATGTGAAAAAATTTCATCTTCTTTAGTATCAGATTTATCTTTTTTAGATTTCCCCGTATTTTCAGCTTTCTCAGGAGAAGTTTCTTTAGTTTTGCGTCCCTGTTCTTTGCGCTGCTTACGCTCTTGTTCTTTTTCTTTTTTCGATTTTTTATCAGGACGTGTTTTCTGATTAAGAGCAGATAAATCTATTTGACCTACTACCCGTACTTTATTTTCAATTTCATTATCTGAAGATTTAAAAATTTCATCTTCATTTTTCGGGTCTTCAGCAGATTCCTCTTCGTTTGTATTTATATTTTCGTCAGTCTCCTCAGAATTATCAGAATCCACATCTGCATCTACTTCATCTTCAACAGTCTCATCCGTTGAATCATTTTCTGCAACTACCTCTTGGTTTTGCTTTGATTCTTCTTCAGAAATATTTTCAGTTTCCTCGGCTTTCACCTCCTCCTGCTCCTCTTTTTCAGACTCATCAACTTCATCTTTATGTGCTTCTGGTTCAGGCTCTTCTTTTTTCTTACGAGAAGATTTCGGTTTTGAAATAGAATCAACATCTACTTTTCCAACCACTTTCACATTTATTTGGGGTTCCGGAACTTCCAATTCATCCTCGTCGTCCTCATTAGACTCTTCAGCTTCTTCTTCTACATCAGACAAAGAAATAACTTCCTGCTTTTTTCTATTTTCAGTCAAATCTATTTCTTTTGACTGTTTTTTGATAGAACTCTCAGTACTATACTCCTGTTCGAGTAATTCATATAACTCATCAGGAATTTTAGTGTTTGGATTTGAATCAATTTCATGTCCCTTACTTGCAAGAAAATCAACAATCGTTGCAATTCCCACATTAAATTCTCTTGTAATTTTATTTAAACGTTTGGCCATATTACCCTTTTATAAATGCTAACAAGAAACAAAAATAATAACTTAAATATACTTATTCGAATTCTGCTTCAAGTATTTTCACAATTTCTTCTATTGTTTCTTCCTCTAAATCTGTTCTTTTTATAAGATCATCAACCGATAATTTTAATACACTTTTGGCTGTATCACATCCTACTTTCTTAAATTCTTCAATTACCCACTCATCTATTTCATCGGAGAATTCTTCTAAATTCACATCCTCCTCTTCTTCAATATTATCTCTATATACATCAATATCATAACCGGTGATTTGACTTGCCAATTTAATATTCACGCCCCCTCTACCAATAGCTAAGGAAACCTGATCTGCCGGCATAAACACATCGGCAGATAAATCCTCATCATTCAACACTATTGAAGTAATATGTGCAGGATTTAAAGCTCTCTGAATAAACAACTGCGGATTCGATGTAAAATTAATAACATCAATATTTTCATTGCGTAATTCACGTACTATACCATGAATCCGTGAGCCTTTCATTCCAACACATGCTCCAACAGGATCTACACGTTCATCATAAGATTCAACTGCTATTTTTGCTTTTTCTCCGGGAGAACGAACTATTTTTTTAATTGTTATAAGACCGTCAAAAATTTCCGGAACTTCTAATTCAAACAATCTTTCTAAAAACACCGGTGATGTTCGCGAAATAATAACCAAGGGATTATTGTTTTTCATTTCTACACGAGCAACAATAGATCGGACAGTATCACCTTTTCTGAAATAATCTGACGGGATTTGTTCATTTTTTGGTAAAATCAACTCGTTCCCTTCGTCATCCAAAACCAAAATTTCACGTTTCCATACTTGATATACTTCGCCAGTAACAATTTCACCAACTTGATCTTTATATTTATTATACACATTATTTTTCTCTAAATCCATAATGCGTGAAATAAGATTTTGACGAATCGACAACACCTCTCGTCTGCCAAAATCTTCTAATTTAACCTCGTTAGTTACATCCTCTCCAATTTCATAATCATCATCAATTTTTGTTGCTTCTGATAAAGAAATTTGATGCGTTGTGTTTTCCAAATCTTCATCTGCAACAACCTCACGATTATGCCATATTTCAAAATCACCTTTGTCAATATTAATAATTATATCAAAACTATTTTGAATTTCCTCGTCGTCTTCAATATTAAACTTTCGTTTAAGCATACTTCGAAAAACATCCTCCAAAATATGCATCATAGTAGGACGATTAATATTTTTCAGTTCCTTAAACTCGGAAAATGTATCGATTAAATTTTGATGTTCAATTTTCATCTCACGTATTTGTTATATAATATTATTAATATTTTATTTTGTTGTAATAACCCTTGTTGTTTGTTTAATATCAGTAAATGGTATATGCTCAATGTGTTCTTTTTCTCGCTTTTTTCCTTTCGGCCCTTGTTTCACCATCTCTGTATATTCCAACACAATTTTTTTATCTGTTACATCCTGTAATATACCGGTACGTTTATCACCATTTTGCATGTGCACACAAACTGTAGTGCCTTTATGTTTCTCATATTGTTTATGCACTTTGAATGGTTGTGTTAACCCTGCCGATGAAACCTGCAATTCAAAATCCTCAACATCTCTGTCTAGTTGTGATTCAATATATTTACTTACATCAACACATGTATCAATATCTACACCTTCAAACGAATCAATACATACTTGTATCACATTTCCCGGGGATACAATAACATCCACAAGAAACATATTTTTCTTGACAATATAATTGTTTACAAGTTTTTGTATTTCATCTGTTTTTATCATGCAACATATTTATAAAAAATTAGGGGACTCTGTCCCCTAACCAACCTCTAACTGTTAATAATCAATGCAAAAGTAAAAAAATATATTATATTCACAAATTATGTGTCTTTTTTTTATTACTTTCGTAGTTAATAATGTTCGTCTTTAAAGTCTGAATTTTTACATACTACTCAATACAAAATATACATTTTCAATACATACATTGGTCTAATTATATTTTGTATGTACTTTAAAATTTAATCTTTATACAACAAACACGTATTACAGTATAATCGGAATATAACTAAATTTTATATGAATTTTCAACATTTTTTATGGATTTATTTTTTATTGCTATTTCATAGCTGCTCTGCCTCAAAAACATCATATCCAATAGATTTTCACATAGAAGGTTTTCCTAATCAGGAAATATACATTGCACAAATACAGGGTGATGCATACTCAATTGTGGACACTGTAACCTCAGATGAACAGGGTGTTTTTTCAACTTCATTACCCTCCGACACACCTATTGGTATGTACAGTTTTTTGTTTCCACAATTACAAAATGTCGAAATCCCCTTTATTTTTAACAAAGAACCTAAAATTTCTTTTTCGGCACATATTAAATCGTTAAAAGAATTTGTTTCAATTAATGCGTCGGAAGAAAATAAAACATTTTATTCATTTTCGCGGTTCTATTCTCGTTTCACCTCAGATGTTTCCCATCTGCAAGATGTATATGAATCATACTCTCATTCTGACTCCCTTTCTCGCATTGAACAAGAATACAAAAAACGTATCCAAGAAGAACAGCAATTTGTACAGGAATTATTGAAAAACAACAAAAACACGTTCGTCTCTCACATCATTCAGGCATCACGAAAACCATATAGTCCACACATTTTACACGGAAAAGAATTGCACACATACACAAAAAAACACTTTTTTGATTATATAGATTTTTCCGACACTTTACTTATACGCACAAATATTCTCACAAAAAAAAGCATAGAATATTTAACTCTTTGTTCTCAAGAACAAAGCGAGGAAGAACCATATAAAAAACTTGAAAAAGCTGTTATAACACTTACAGATAAAGCATTGCCATACCCTCAGATGTATGATTTTATTATTGACTACCTTATATCCGGATTTGAAAAAATGGGCGCTGAAAAAATGGTGAAATTTGTTTCGGAACTATACGTACAAGAAAAACAGTGCTCTGCACAAGAAAAATCCACACTAGAACGAAAAGCATTACATCACACGCAAATAGCTACCGGCAACACAATACCGGATTTTTCAGTAACAACATTATCCGGCACCACACTTTCTTCAAAAAAATTACACAACAAACCCTACATTCTGATATTTTGGTCTACCTCATGTGGTCATTGCCAAACTATGATTCCGGATATTGCAAAGTATATGAATAACCATACTTCTACACAGACGGTATTCATTTCATTGGATGAATCACAAAAAAAGTTGAAAAAATTTATGGACACACACCCTTCTCTCGCAAAACACTCTATAGTATGTGACGAACAAGGTTGGGACGGCACACTTGCCAAAACATTTTTTATATACGCTACCCCAACAATTATTATGATACAAAACAATACCATACAGTCGAAACCGCTGGATTTTAATACTTTTAAAAAAAATGTATACAATCTCACAAACACTAACTAATGTATGTATTTCTGGAAAAGTGCCATATGGCTATGCATAATTATATATCTCAGTTTTGCCCCTAAATCAAACTTTGATGCAGATTTACACATTTTTGTTCATCAAGACAAACTTATTCATATCTGCATGTATGCATTACTTACATTCTTAGTCATAACTGATTTTTCAAAAAAACACCGTTATAATACCATATTAATAAGTATCATTCTTTTTTCTACTATTGCAATTAGTATAATTATAGAATATCTACAACCACAAATTTCCAACAGAACCTTCGAAACATACGATATAGCAGCAAACTGTATTGGAGCATGCTGCGGTGTTGCTGCTTCTGTTATTTTTCGAAAAAAATATACATTATTTTCACAAAAATAAATTCTATGTGCATAATTAAGATTGGTTTTTACCCATACGTTTAATTTCAACACATTCTTCTCACTTTTTCCACAGCAACAAACTATCATTCGGTTACGCCTCTATCTAAACCAAAAAAATAGATCAAACCAAGGTTTACACAATTTTATATACAATTACCATCCGAATTTTATATCTTTGTTGCATATAAATACATACTGTATGGATTGTATAATTCTAGATGACGACAAATTAACCTGCACAATTATAGAAGAATTCATTGCAAAAACTGAAGGATTACATCTCAAAAAAACCTTTACCAACCCAATTGAAGCACTTAATTCTGTCGAAATAACAAGCACGGTTCAACTTATTTTTTTAGACATGGAAATGCCTGAAATGCATGGTATTGAATTTCTCAAAACAAGCATTCACATTCCACAAGTAATTGTTATTTCCAGTTCAAAAAACTATGCACTCGATGCCTTTGATGTAAACGCTACAGATTTTTTACTCAAACCTATTTCATATCATCGGTTTTTACAAGCAATTCAAAAAGCCAGACATCAACATCACGAAGAAAAATCGCATATTGATACTATTACGAATAATGCATTCTTTTTCAAAAAAAAGAATGTGTTTTATAAAGTTTTATCGCAAGATATTATTTGGTTAGAATCCAATGATAATTACACAAACGTAATTACCAAAGACAATATTTTTATAGTAAACAACACACTTAAATCATTTGAGAAAACACTATCTTCTAAAAATTTTATACGCACTCATCGAAAATATATTATAAATCTCCAATTTCTTTCACGTATAGAAGACAACCATTTATTTATGGAATATAAAGGAAAAGTCACATCTATACCTTTTAGCAAAACATATAAAAATGCTCTTTTAAATTCAGCTATTTCTTTTAAATAATTACTACATTTACAAAAAAAATATGCATACTCAACGACAATTATTTTCGCAATTATTAGGACAAACATCACCCGAACCTCTTTCTCTCGAAGTAGAGCATGCTCGGGGAGTATATATGTACACTCCACAAGGAGACAATGTAATAGATATAATATCAGGAGTTTCTGCCAGCAATTTAGGTCACACTCATCCAAAAATTGTAGCAGCAGTAAAAGAACAAGCCGAAAAATATATGCACTTAATGGTATATGGTGAAATAATTCAATCACCACAAGTGCAACTGGCAAAACTCGTACTTTCATTACTGCCAGATTCTATTTCATCACTTTTTTTAGTTAATTCCGGCAGCGAAGCAGTAGAAGGAGCGTTGAAACTAGCCAAACGCGTTACCGGTCGTCCGAAAATAATATCAACTCACAATGCCTACCACGGAAGTACTCACGGTGCTTTAAGTGTATTAGGAAACGACTATTTCAAAGAGAATTACAAACCGCTTCTTCCGGACGTTCATTTTATACATTACAACAATCACGAAGATTTACAGGAAATTGACACAAACACGGCCTGCGTTATTATAGAACCTGTTCAAAGCGAAGCAGGCATCATAATTCCCGATAATTCATATTTACAAGCCTTACGTAGAAAATGTACCGAAACAGGAACCTTACTGATTTTTGACGAAGTACAAAACGGATTTGGCAGAACCGGAAAAATGTTTGGATATCAACATTCAGAAGTTGTTCCCGACATTATATGCTTTGCCAAAGGACTAGGTGGCGGCATGCCCATAGGTGCCTTTGCAGCATCAAAAGAACACATGGACACATTCAGCCACAATCCTGTACTTGGGCATATAACTACTTTTGGAGGTCATCCGGTTTCTGCAGCAGCAGCATTAGCAAACGTACATGAATTAGTAACCAATACAGAACTTATAACAGAGATTCCTGAAAAAGAAAAACTGTTTAAAGATTTACTTCTTACACATCCACGTGTACAATCTATAAGAAGCAGAGGATTATTTATGGCTGTAGAATTAGATTCCCCACAATCCGTAGTTAAACTTATACAAACAGCACTCAAACACGGAGTTTTAACCGATTATTTTTTATTTTGTGAAACACATTTCAGAATAGCACCACCTCTCATTATTACACATGATGAGATTCGTGAAGCATGTGAAAGATTACATAAAGCTCTCGATGAATTGTAAAAAAGCACTCTTACTCTTATTTTTTGTTTATACATATACTACCGGTTTTACCCAAATAAAACCCGTATCGGACAGCCTTATAGAGAAAAAAAATATTATTGACAAAACCCTTGATTTATTTGAATATAACGCAGGCAGAGTGTCAATAAGTGTTTACCCCCTTATGAGCCTCGATCCCGGAAGCGGATGGTCGTTTGGTACAATGCCTGTTATAACCATTTCACCAAAAAAAATATCGGATTTTTACCGCCCCACCTCTATTGTTAACCATTTTTCTTATTCCACCGAAAAATGGTTAAACCTTAAATCAGATGTATTACTATACACACACCATGGTAATGAAATAAAGTTTTTTGTCCAATACACCAGTGCACCAGACAAATTTTATGGTATTGGCCAAACAAAACGAAATTATGAACCGACAACATACTCTCTCAAAGAATTTAAGATTCGTGGAAACATATCAAAAGATATCACCAAATCTTTATACATCGGCTTAATACTCGATATATCACACATAGAAATTTCAGGAATCGAAAGTTTTTCGCAAAAAAACAATTTTATTGGAGGTGCCGGTCCGCAAATATCCTATGACACGAGAGATAATATAAATTATCCATCACAAGGAATATATATTGCAAGTAATGCAATGTGGTTTCCACCCACAATTACCGACGGATATGAATTTGGGACACTCGAACTTGATATACGAAAATATCATACACTCTATAAAGACATTATTGGAGCAATACAATTATTTAACGGATTTTCACAAGGAGACACTCCGTTTTATTATTTATATCAACTTGGTGGCAAAACACGAATGAGGGGTATTTCTAACAAAAACTTATACATCAACAATAATTCTGTATATCTGCAAGGAGAACTTCGCAAACATGTGTGGAATAGATTTGGATTTGCTGTTTTTGGCGGACTAGGAAACGCCTACTCTTCAATAAACACATTTGAACCAGCTCACACAAAATATATTTATGGTGCAGGTTTACGATTCCAAACAAACAAACGCGACAAACTAAATTTGCGAATTGATTATGGTCGGGGAAGCTATAATGATTCCGGAATATACATAACTATGCGAGAAGCATTTTAAACAAGAAATTATATATTTTATACTGTAGCTCATAAAAAAATTGTATTTTCGTTAAAAATAAATAAAAAGAAATGAATATGAATATGAACAATCTAATAAAAATATTTAAGCCTACTATTTTTTGTTTAGCTGTTATACTTGCTTTTTTTATTTCTACTCTTATATATTTTTCACCATTATTGGAAGGCAAACAATTACAACAACATGATATTGTACAATACAAAGGCATGTCAAAAGAATTGCGAGACTACCGAAAAGAAACAGGAGAAGAAGCAATTTGGACAAACTCTATGTTTAGTGGAATGCCCGGATATCTCATATCTACAAAATATGATAATTTAATTAAAAAAACATTTACTCCATTAAAAAACGACATGAAACACCCGAATATTCAGGCATTCATGTATTTTTTATGCTTTTTTATTGCATTATTACTACTCAAGATTCCTATTGGGCTCAGCATGTTAGGAGCACTCTTTTACGGATTTTCGTCCTATTTTTTTATAATTATTGATGCCGGTCACTATACAAAATCGCTCGCTCTAGGTTATATGCCGGTCATTATAGCAGGTGTGGTAGCAACATACAAAGGAAATAAATGGCTTGGCTCTGTGTTATTTGCCTTTTTTCTTTCACTACAATTAACTACCCAACACTTTCAGATAACATACTATACTGTACTAATAATTTTATTTTTTGTATTGATTTATGGCTATAAAAAATTCAAAACCAAAGAATTTATCGAATCATTCATAAAACCTTCATTATTTCTTCTTGTTGCCGTATCATTTGCCGCATTATCAAATATTAGCACCTTGTACATGACCTATGATTATGGAAAAGACACTATGCGAGGAGAGTCTGAACTGTCTCATAACAAAGCGGACAAAACAAGCGGACTTAATAAAAGTTATGCTCTTTCGTATAGTTACGGAATTGATGAAACATTTAACTTACTTATACCAAATTATAAAGGTGGTGCATCGCAAGGAGAATTGCCCGATGATTCTCACATGGAAAAAGCTCTGAAGCAAAACAGAGTTCCTCAAAATCAAATACAAGGCATGACTAAGCAGGCACCTTTATATTGGGGAGACCAATCTTCTACATCAGGGCCTGTATACATTGGTGCTGTTGTTATCTTTTTATTCATCTTTGCCCTTTTCATTGTCACCGGTCCTGTTAAATGGTGGCTCCTTTCTGCTACAATATTCTCAATTATGGTGGCATGGGGGAATAATTTTATGATGTTGTTAGATCCAATGCTTGATTATCTTCCGGGATTCAACAAATTCAGAACAGTATCAATGATTTTGGTTATTGCCCAGTTTTGTATTCCTCTTCTCGCAATATTCGGATTACAAAAATTCTTTTATCAAAACTCTCCTGAAAATAAAAAAGACTTGTTCAAAAAACTGCAATACAGTTTATACATAACAGGAGGATTAATTCTTCTATTAATATTTACTGCTGACATGCACTCCTTTAAAGGAAATGTAGACCAGCAACTACAATCTGCATGGCCAGACTGGCTGATTGATGCATTACGCCAAGACAGAAAAAGCTTGCTTATATCCGATGCTTGGAGGTCTCTTGGTTTTGTTGTCGCAACATTTGCTGTTCTCACAGCATATCACTACAAAAAAATAACACTCAAAATAGCTATATCTTTTCTTGTTATACTTACCATACTCGATTTATGGCAAGTTGATAAACGCTATTTAAATGATGATGACTTTGTAAAAACACGAAAAAATCAACAAAATCAATTGACTCCTACAAAAATTGACTCTTACATAAAACAAGATACAGCTCTGTACTATAGAGTCATGAATTTTAATAATCCATTTAATGATGCTGTTACCTCATATCATCATAAATCTATTGGTGGTTATCATGGTGCAAAATTACAACGGTATCAGGATTTAATTGATTTTCATTTAAGCAAAATGAATATGGATGTATTAAATATGCTTAACGCAAAATATTTTATAATTCCTGACCGTGAAACCGGCAAAAATCAGGTTCAAAAAAATACTGAAGCTTTAGGAAATGCATGGTTTGTTGAAAAACTATCATTTGTTCCAAATCCTGATGCAGAAATTGAAGCATTAAACTCATTTAACCCTGCAAAAAAAGCTATTACAGATATAGAATTTAAGGATGATATTTCTGATACTGTTTTTACAGTAAATTCCTCTGCAAACATAGATTTAACCGAATATGAACCAAACTACTTACGTTATGCGGTTTCAAATAACAATACAGGATTTGCCGTGTTTTCTGAAATATATTATCCGAAAGGATGGAATGCGTATATAGACGGCGAATTCACACCGCATTTTCGAGTAAACTACGTTTTGCGTGCTTTAGAAATACCGGCAGGAAAACATATCATAGAGTTCAAATTTGAACCTCGTGCATACTATATAACAAATACTATTTCTTTAATAAGTTCAATTATTCTTATTATAATATTACTCGCTATTTTTATTGTTGAAATAAAAAAATACTATGACAAACATAAAGAAACTGTCATAACAGAGCAATAACTCGGAAATAGTCCACAAACAAGCTTTTATTGGCTCTGTTGTGATTTAATTTATGCCAGAGCCACTTTCCAAACTACTATACACCATATGTTGCAATCGGACTTATAAGTCTGATTGCAACATACGGTGTGAATTTTTCTAAAGCCCGTTCGTTCTGTTAGAAAAAACACACGGTATATTAAAAATTATACCTTCAAAACATAAAATTAATCTCGCTATATTTTTTATTTCGGTTATAACATATATTTTTGTGGGTGATTATACACATATAAATATTTTATCATTTAAACATTACGTAACTATGAACACGAATTTTTTTACTCATGTTATGAGTATCCTTATCTGTTTACTCTCAACATTCAGTTATGCACAAACAAGCTCAAATGAAGATTCTACCGGAGTCATTATTTTTGAAGATCCTGATTTTACCGGACTTCCACAAGGTCAAAACATGGATTCCTTACGGAATTTATACGAATCGTTTCCACAGCAACATTTACTTAAAAGTGGAGAAACACGAACACTTCCGGTAGTTGTACACGTTATACACGACGGAACTGTAGGAGAAATTTCGGACACTCAAATTGCAGAAGGTATTGAATATATTAATCAAGCATTTGGCGGATATGATTACTATAATGAAAGTACTGAAACAAATATTCAGTTTCAATTAGCAGAAATAGATCCTGACGGAAACCCCACTAACGGAATTACACGCACAGAATCATCATTAACTAATATGGATATGACAACTACAGGGTACTATCCTCAGGACGATTTACCACTTAAAAATTTATCGCGATGGAATCCGCACGATTACATTAACATATGGTTAGTTAATAGTATTTGTTCCGGATTCGATTGTGATGTTGCCGGATATGCATATATGCCAACCGCTCTCAATAATATTCCTTTAAGAGACGGTATAGTAGTTGAATCTCAGTATTTTGGTTCTACAGCACAAAACACAAGCCTTGTTATTCACGAAATCGGCCATTATCTCGGTCTTTTACATACATTCGAAGGAGGTTGTGAAAATGATGATTGCAGTGTTGACGGCGACATGGTGTGTGACACTCCACCACAATATAATAATGGTAATTCAGGATATTACTCTTGTTCATCAGGAAACAACACCTGTTCTACAGATGCCGATGACCAATCAACAGAAAACCCATATCGCCCTGTTGCTCTTGGTGGTCTTGGTGATGTTCCGGACATAAAACAGAATTTTATGGATTATAGTTATACATTCTGTTATAGTTCATTTACAAATGGTCAGGGACAAAGAATGAATAAGACAATTTCAAATATTCGATACGAGTTGCTCTCATCTCCGGGAATTTTAGATTGCACGACACCAATTTCTGTATCTCTTGAATGGCCTGCCGAAGAAATAACTGCAGGAGATTCTTTTACTATTACAAACAACACAACCGGAGCATCATCATACGAATGGTATATTAATGATGTATTTGTTCACTCACAAGAAAATTTTGACTATACAGCAAATGAAACCGGCCCATTTACCATAACACTTATTGCATCAAACGATGACGAAGGATGTATCGAAGAAGAATCATATACTTTTTCTGTTACCTGTCCTGTCGAAGCATCATTTACCTACACAAGTTTAAAAACAACACCTCATACCCCACTTACATTCACCAATACAAGCTCTAATGCTAGCTCATATTCATGGTTAGTTAATGATACAGAAGTTTCAACAGAAGAGGATTTTACATTTACGCCAAGCGAAACCGGTGTGTTTTCAGTTAATTTAATCGCATCAAATGGATTATGCGAAATTGCTGCTCAAAAAGTGCTAATTACCGTGCAAAGTGCATTACTTCCGCAAGCGGGTATTCCGGTGTGGCCACTTATGCCAAAAGAATCTAACAATGCAGTAACTGTTGATTTTAGAAATGTTCCAGCAGAAGTAGAAACTTTTTCCGCTGACGAGTCTGAAGATAAAAATGGAGCTGCCGCTGCTTCTTACGATAATTGCGGAAATTTAATGTTCTACGCAATTCATGATGGAACCAGCAATCCAAACAGTATTCAATTATATACAGCTGAAGGCACAAAACTTACCACCGAAGGTTTAAATGGGATACGTGCCTGTGATATACATATAGTAAAAGTTCCGGAAACAAATTATGAATGGTACATTATTTACAAAGAATGGACTGATGAAATAAAAACATATAATACAGAAACTTTTACTCCAACAAACTGGGTGTATAGTCGTGTGTTATATAACGGAGGAGATATTATCGATTTTCAGGAAAAAGATAAACCTCTTGTATTAGCAGATAGTTCTCAGACAACATATACAACTGCTGCTGCAGTTTCAAGAACTGTTCCCGGAACACCAAATGCTCATTATTTATATTTAATGCAACGTTCATGGGATAATCCTACAATTCAATTACACAGATATATTATTACCAATAATGATATTACATTCGATACATCAACCGGAGATATAAATTATGGATGGGCTGATGTTTCATGTACAATGGTTGATGCAAAATTAAATCCTGAAGAAGATATGGTTGTTTTCACAAGCAGAAATTATTCAACATCTCAAAATGATATTCTGTTTATGAATTGCGAAGAATTTAATAACAACCCAGAAAATCACAGAGTGTTTGCTCTTGGCGACCAACTCATGCAAAACAATAACGATGACTGGGTTGTTGCAAATAGCGTAATTAACGATATTGGCAAAAGTGTTTCATACTTTGATTTTAGTCCAAACGGTAAATTTATATTCTTTATTAGTGGTGGGAACCAAGCACGTAGAAGTTCGTATGTAAATTACCTGACACAATTGGAAATTCCGGATAGCGTATACGATTCTCAAGATTTATGCTACGTAAAAGTACAAATACAAACAGGACAATCAAGTTTAGGTGATATTTCTTCGGCATACGATGGGAATCTCTATTTCACTAAACAAACCTTTAATCAATCACAAGATAAAAAGCTGTACGTTATACCGGAACATATTGCTGATTCATATATAGAACAAAATATAAATCCCGGCTCATTAAACTTTAGTACGTCAGAACATCCAAATATTGATATACCTTCTGGCGATGGTATAACTCAACTACCGACACAAATAAGCGGATATAATTATCTGAAAGATGATGCTGTTAACACACATGTTGCTATCAATGCAATAGGATGTGATGGAGATTGTGCAGAAAATTCGTTCACTATAGATGTTTTCGAAACAGCATCTAAAATTACCGTTGGCACATTCAATGTAGACAGCTGTATTACAGAAATTAATTTCTGTGCAGATTATAATACATCATATTCAATCCGTGAACATCTAACAAATTCAGTATTTACCGATGCTATTATCAATGGTGAGGTTCATTATCCAAACAATGATGATACGTTTGTATTTGTTGTTGAAACAGATTGCGACTCTCTCTGCACATCAATGGATTTAGCAATCGATACCATACGTCAAAACTGTGACACTACAGGGGTTGAACTATCAATAGATATTACAAACACCGGCACGTCACGTATGGAATCTTCTGTGCCTTTTACTGTTTATGCTCCTGATTATGAAAGCATTGTCTACACAGACACTATACATCAAACAATTGAAATTAACGAAACAATTACCCTTTCAGCAGATGTTCCACGTACAGAAAACAGCACTTTTTTAATACATTTAAATGATGATGGAAACTTTATGTCTCAAGGTTATCCGGTAACTGATATAGTAGAATGTGACTACACAAACAATACAGATTCAATTACAGTATCATATCCATATCTGACACTTAATTTAGGCAATGATACAACAATATGTCACAATTCAACACTGATTATTGAAGCTCCACAAGGTTTTGAATCACACGTATGGCTAAATTCATACAGTACATCTCCAACCTATCAGGTATTTAGACAAGAACGTGTATTTATTGAAGCAACTGATGCCTGTGGCTCAGTATACGAAGATGATATGCTTGTTACAGTTTACGATACGATTGTTGACTTATACTCTGATGTTACAATTTGCAACGACTCAAGTGATGTATATGAAATAATTCTGACTAATCATGAAGACACGAGCATTACACCAAATATTGGTATCACACGAACCGGTAATGGGTTTATTTTTAATCCGAATGAAACCACAACCTATATTATGCATTTTACCGGTGAAAACGGTTGTGTAGTAGAAGATTCTTTTACTGTTTTTGTTGAAGAATGTGGCCCGTCATGCACTGTCGATGCAGGAGAAGATGTAACAATCTGTAATGGGTCTTCAACAACCCTTACTGCAACGAATACTGATTGTAATGAAGGTTCTTCATTATGTTCTGAACCTGTATCACCAAATGTGAGTTGCGACAATGCATCACACTCTATCAGTGGAAATGCTTGGGAAAACATTACTGATACTATAGCTGTTCCATCTGGAGAAGAATTTACCGGCGGTATTAATATGAATGGAGGTACACTCATCATTTGTGGTAATTTTAATCCGCACAACATCAATTTCAATTCCGGTTCTATCATTGTATTAGGTTCAGCTGACATTTCTAATATGAACATGAATAATACTCAATCAACATTTGAAAATTATGGAACTGTTAATTTTGAAAATGCAACATGGAATGGTTCAGTAATTAACCATGGTGATATGGCATTTAATAATGATTGTAATATCAACAATACACAAGCTACTCTTAATAATACAGGGAATTTAATTATAGAACAAAGTTTTACCAACAATGGTATCTTAGATAACTCGGGCTCTATTACGGTAAAAAATTCATTCCGTAATAATTCTGAAGGACAGATTACCAGTGTATGTGAAATTGTAGTTTCAAACGAATTCCATAATAATGGTACATTCTCTAATCAAGGTGTTATTACTGTTGATCAAACTACTTATATTAACGGTTCAGGAACTACACATATGTTAGCAGGAAGTTTGCTTTCTACAGCTAATATATATGTAAACGCTCCTATTACCGGAGATACTAATGAGTGTGCATTAATAGAAGTTTCGGGTATAACTACCTTAAACAGTAATACCAATTTTGAAGGTAATATCTCATTATGCGATGCAAATGGTATTGAAACAAATAATATAAATTATATTTCCGATTGCTCATGTGGGGCAAATGGAAACACATCGCAACTTTCATTCTCATGGACTCCGGAAGCCGGATTGGAATCAACATCAGGTATGCAAACTGTTGCTGCTCCTACAACAACTACAACATACACTGTAGAGGTTATTGATGCTGACGGCAACACTTCTACAGATAACATAACAGTTACTGTTGAAGATTGTCCTAACCCTGTTGAAGTATTTCCAAATCCATACACGGAATATATTGACATAATTATTCATACTAAAGAAAATACGAGTGCAACTGTTACAATCAATGGTATGAATGGGGGAACATATTACTGGAACGATGCTGTTCCTACAAATGAAACATTCAGAATATACCCTCCTGAAAATACGGGATCGTACATATTGCACGTTACTACGCCGGAACTTACCGAACAGGTAACTATCTTTAAAAAATAATTCGGTAATAATAATCTATCTACAAAAGGGGTCAAATATGCTTGAACATATGTTGACCCCTTTTTTTTATGTACATATTGTACCTGTTGTATAATATAAAATCATTTCACAAAATAGAATGGGTGTTTGTATTCACGTCATATTTTGTATTTTTGGAATAATTATTGTTTTATAACTGGAAAAATCACTTTATGTTACGTTTCAATATTATAGTATTTGTACCTCTCATTCTTCTATTTTTCTCATGCACTAATTCATCAAAAAAATCAGTTTCAGTTTCTGAGCATTCTTCATCTCTTGCAGGATATTCACAATCCACAATAGATGCATATTCTCATGCAGTTATTGCAGAACGTATATCGGCTACAAACACAGCTCCCCCCACCTATCAACATAGCGTTTATAATGTGTTGGATAACAATAAAAAAACCGCGTGGCAAACTCCTCAAAAAAGTGGGTTGAATGAAGGAATTATGATTCATTTTCCTAAAAAAAAGGTGTTTTCATTTATCCGTATTTCTCAAAAAAAAGCTCAGAAGCATGCGACTATTAAAGCATGCGACATTTTTATAAACGGAAAAAAACAAGAAAACAAAGCTGTTCCAAACACGCTCTTTCCCATAAAATCTGCGGTACAATCCTTATTTATTCGCATTACTGATTGTGCCGAAACTATTCATATAAATACACCATACAAGGGTGATGATTCAGAAATGATATATAAATCATATCTTCCGGATTCTCTCAATATTGCAGTTTCTGAAATAGAGTTTTTTGATGCTGATACTAATAAAATTACCGTACTCCCACCATTGAGAAAAAAATGCACAGTACGTGCTTCTTCTACTTTAACACCGAAACGTGCATATTCTATAGAAAATATTATTGACAATAAAACTGATTTTTGCTGGGCAGAAGGTAATAAAAACACATCGGGAACTGACGAGCATATAACATTTACCTTCACCGATACTGTACATATCAACAACATAGCTTTGTGGAACGGATATCAACGTTCTCAAAGTCATTTTAAAAATAATGCACGGGCAGCTCGCATTAGTTTCAAAGAAAAAAATGGTGATACATATTCTTTTCCTCTTGAAGATTCTCCTGAAAAACAAGTGTTTTCCTTACCAAAAATTCTTCACGGCACAACATTTACTCTTACCATTGATAGTGTTTTCCCGGGTAAAAAATATACTGATTTAGCATTGAGCGAAATATTATTTTATTATCAGAATATTCCAATAAAACCGATAAACAGTTCTGTTGACAGTCTTCATACACACTCATTATCAATACCAAACAAACAACTACAATCTGTACTCAACAGAAATATACATTACGGATATGCTATAGAACAAAATAGTTCACACTATACTACAAAATCTTTTTTGCTCCGTTCCAATTACAGTTTTGTGTCATATAACGAAAATAAATTGATACAAACAGGTTGGGCAACCAATTTCAAAAAAGCAACTCAAATAGCTGAAGGTGGTTGGGAATATATTTCCGGTAATGATTCTCAAGCAACAATCCGTATTTTTGGTAAAATGTACACATCTTCATATAAAAAAAATGTATATACCGGTATTGCTGAGCAAGATAATACAAATATCTTTCAGGATTATATTACAATAACAGATTCAACTATTGAAGGAAAAACATACATTGAAGGGGAAATTGAATTACCATGGCACACAAATTAACAATTACCTGCATATTTTTTTATAGTTTCTGCATAATAGGATGCACTCCGAATAATTCGGATAGTAATACAGAAACACAAACTGCTCAGGACACGTTGCAATCTCAAGAAAAAAAACGTATAATACCGGACTCCGTACACAATGCCTACAAAAAAAATGTAGTTATTGAAGGAATGTATGCGACAAATACTGCTTTACCGATAGAAAAAAATGCCATATATAATTTATTTGACAATGATACAACAACATACTGGCAAACACCAGACGGCAGTTCTGTTGGTGAAGGATTACTGTTTTATTTTTCTGAACCGATAAATCTCTGTTACATTACCATAAAAGGCACATCTTATCCGGATACGAACAGACTGGAAATTATAAGTTGTGTTATATATCAAAACGGTAGAAAGTTTAACAAGTTTATATATCCGAAAAATGAGAAACACGAATCCACAGGTAAAATTATGAATTTACCACAAAACGAACCACAAGAAAAAATAACAAAAAATGTATATATCAGGATAAATACATGTTCGCAAAAACAACAAAAGTTTCTTTTTAAATTTGATGAGAAAGAATATTGGACAAATAAATATGGGAAAGAATACTCAAACTTTTATCCCGAAAAATCATACATACAGATTTCAGAAATTAGATTTTTAGATAAAAACAAAGATACAATTCAAGTATTACCTCCTCTTTACGAAACATGCAAAGTAACAGCTTCTTCTGTTTTAGAACCATCACGTTCTTACAGTCCGGAACAATTGTTCGATTGTAACACAGGATTTGCATGGGCAGCAGAATATCCTGATTCTACGGAAAATCACACCATTACCTGCACATTCGATTCTGCTCAAACAATTACAAAATTTGCAATATGGAACGGATATCAACGCTCTCAGAGTCATTTTCAAAATAATTCTCGTGTTGCACGTTGTACGTTTGCGTCTGCAGATACATCATTCTCATGCTCTGTTTCAGATAAAAACGGAAAACAATATATTACATTACCCGAACCCCTGTACGGGAAGCAGTTTACAATAACACTTACTGACTTTTATAAAGGAAAGCGATATAAGGATGTTGTAATTAGTGAAATACGATTTTTTAATCAATCTATTCCGATTATTCCGAAAACAGATTTTATAACAACAAAAGTTAAAGATGCACATTCAATTAAAAGTAAGTATATACAAAAAGTTATGGATCGCTATGTTCACACCGGCGGTATTGATAGTTGGGAAGAGAATTACAGTATAAATCAGCAACATTTTATAATACTCAGAAGTGATTTTACATTTGTTTATTACCGTGAACATGATATATCCAATGACGAAGACGGTGACTACAACAAGGGAGCATTTAATATAAATTTCGATTCAAGAGATCATATTATTGCCGAAGGCGGATGGGAATTTCTCTCAGAAAATGACACCGCAGCATTCGTGCGTATTTTTGGTAAAATGTATACATCAAATAAAGTGTATAAAACATATATCAAAGAAGACGTTAAGCAAGTTACCAATATATTTCAGGATTCACTTACTATTACAGATTCATATATACAAGGAACATCGTACATTCGAAAAATACATTTATTATGGTAAAATATATCTATCTTTCTTTTATTGCAGGAATATGTATTTCTTGTACAACAAATCAAAGCACAAAGCACCAGAACAATACAGCTGTTGATTCAATTATTTCAGATACTATAAACCAAAAAGATACAGTAGCACATAAAAAAACAATACATATTGATACACTTTCAGACACTTCGTTTGTAAACATAAATCACTATTTACCCGATATTGCTCTCAATTTTGTCTATGCTGATACTACAAATTTTTTCGAAACAGCGGTATATCCCTGCGAGGAATGTCTCCTTCGAAAAGAAGTTGCAGAAGCTGTTGTTAAAGTCAACGATTATCTAGACAGTTTGGGGTATACACTCCAACTCATGGATTGTTACCGCCCCCTTTCAGTACAAAAATATATGTGGGACGTATTACCTGACGGACGTTACGTAGCAAACCCACATCGAGGAGGTTCTATACATAACCGGGGAGGAGCTGTTGATGCACGCTTATTGTACAAAAATGGCGATACCGTTCCTATGGGTACAGAATTTGACCATTTTGGGGAAAAAGCAGCTCACTCATACACACATCTTCCCGATTCTATTTTACAAAACAGAAAAACATTAAAAAATGCTATGGAACGTTTTGGTTTCCAACACTTACGAACAGAATGGTGGCACTATTCATATCATAAAGCACGTTCGTATCCTATTGCACAAATTGATTTTTCATGCAAATAAAAAAACTGATTTCATATAATTCTATTTTTCTTGCCTGTATATCAATATATGCTTTTATTCTTCACTTTATCTCGCTCAACCAAACTGGTTATGCCAATGGCTGGGATTCATATTTTTATCTTTTACAAGTAAAATCCCTTATACAAGACGGCAACCTTGTTTCATCAAGAGTTTCTCTTATTTACCCAATTTTATCAGTATTTGTATACTTCTGCAACGATTATATTCTTGCATGGAAAATTTTTACGGCAATCTTAGTTAGCCTTAGCTGTATCGGCATATACAAAGTCATTACAGCAATGCATATACATTCGCTTATTGCTCTTATTACCGCAGCATATATTGCAATAAGTCCACATATGTTTTATTTTTCAGCTCAATACACAAAAAATATACTGGGATTTGTGTTTTTCTTATTCTTTCTCGTTGCGTTATATAACAAAAACACCCTCTTTATAATTATAACGATACTTCTGAATCTCTTTACCCATAAACTCACCGGCTTTCTTGCTATCGGAATTTATGCAAGCATAATTGCTTATACATATATTTACAAACACACAAACAAAAAAATATTACTTCTCTGGATAAGCATACCGCTTATTCTTATTTGCTGTATTCCTACTTTATTCGACATATCAGACCT
This sequence comes from Bacteroidales bacterium, assembly GCA_046482735.1. Taxonomy (GTDB): domain Bacteria; phylum Bacteroidota; class Bacteroidia; order Bacteroidales; family UBA1715; genus JAQICB01. The sequence goes on from JAWOEL010000130.1 coordinate 38,312, forward strand.
TACCAGACAACAAGATTTAATTAGCACAACACCACAATGGTACCCGATTCTGTTTTTTAAAGATTTTAAAAACGTCATTACTATAGCATGGAAAACAGAAATTATTGCATCATATGTATTATGTATTGCGGTACTATCATATAATATAGTATATAAGAAAAATATGTATTATTATATAATTCCTATTTTATTTATAGCATTAAATCTGCCATTTTTACAATGGGATATTCAAGGATTTTCGTTCAGATTTTTCATGTTTTCGCTATTATTACCCCCTATATGTATAGGTATTATCTTAGAAAATATTCAAGTACGAAAATATATGTATAGTAGTATACCAATAATACTTTTTGCCGGTATTTTTACTCAGCACACATACTCACCACAATTACACGACCCCAATTATGAAGAATTTGAACACATAACCGAGAATACAACAAACACAACAGCATTTAAACAAGCAGAACTTATTATAGCCCACAAAGGCTTAGCAGAATTTATTAAATTTACCACAAATAAAGACGCAATGTCCTGGATTCCGGAATACCATATTCATACAGATTCATTATGGAGAATTACTGCCGGCATTTCAACATTTCGATTGCAATCATTTTTACCAGACACAAGCTTAAGTGTTGTAGGATATAATTATCATATAATGCGGGAAAAAGACTGGCAAAAATTTCTTACCGATGTTCAGAAAAACCATACAGATTTTTATGATGATTATACAACATGGTTAAACCCAAACAACAAACGCCCCGCATTTATGCAAAAATACAGGAGGAAACATGAGTAAAAAAAATATACCCGATACTCTTCTTAAACCCAAACAACGCTCAAAATTGCGTCTCTATTTCGGCAAACAATATTATACCATTTCCCGCAAACTATATTGGTTACGAAATTACTTCACATTTGCAAAAGCACAAACAAAAACTCCGTTACCTCATACAGTATTTGAACACAAAACTCCTTTATACCGGGAACTCAAAAAAGTAGATATGTGGATGCAGGAAAATAAAGTGAGTAATTTAAACAAAGCCACTCACTATATAGATGGCATACTAATAAAACCGGGAGAAATATTTTCGTATTGGTTTTTAATTGGGAAACCGACAAAACGAAAAGGATATAAACCCGGAATGGTATTAGATCACGGAACATTCACATCAGGTATCGGTGGTGGATTATGTCAATTATCAAATTTACTATTCTGGATGTTTCTACACAGCCCGCTCACAGTTACCGAACGATACCGACACAGTTACGACGTTTTTCCCGATGTGCAAAGAAAAATACCATTTGGCAGTGGGGCAACCTGTGTATATAATTATCGAGATTTAATGGTAAAAAACAACACAGCAAACACATTTCAAATAAACCTGTCAGTTTCAGAAAAAAATTTACACGGAAAAATACGATCTTTAAAGCCGGAATCCAAACAATACAAAATATATGAAAAAGAACATATTATTCATCATCATTCATGGGGAGGATATTCCCGCCATAATATTATATACCGAAAAACCTACGAAAACGAAACAGGTATAACCGATGAGTATATGTTTGAAAATCATGCCTTAATGATGTATCAGCCTTATATTGATGAGAAACAATAATTAATAATCGTAAAAGTTTAAAAAAAATACTTCTTTCCTTATTTTATGATAAGTAATAAAAATTCTATACTTTAGCATAATAATTAAAAAGGCACTTTAATTTTAAAAATAGAAATAAAAGAATATATTTTTATATAGTTGTCTTAAAATTTTTATTGAAAAAATAATTAATAACTTATAAATAATAAAATATGGCAAATTTAGATTTAAGTACATATGGAATTACCGACGTAAAAGAGGTAGTACATAATCCATCGTATGAACAACTTTTCAAAGAAGAAACCAGTCCGGAATTAGAAGGCTATGAAAAAGGTCAACTCACTGAACTGGATGCAGTAAATGTAATGACCGGAGAATTCACCGGCCGTTCACCTAAAGACAAATACATAGTTAAAGACGACACTACAAAAGATACTATTTGGTGGACTTCTCCAGAATCTCCAAACGATAACAAACCTGTTTCTACAGAAGTTTGGAAAGACCTCAAAGAAAACACCATCAAACAACTTTCAGGGAAAAGATTATTTGTAATTGACTGCTTTGCAGGAGCAAATGAAGATTCACGAATGAAAATTCGTTTTATTATGGAAGTAGCATGGCAGGCACACTTTGTGAAAAATATGTTCATCCGTCCAACAGAAGAAGAATTAAAGGACTTTGAACCTGATTTTGTATCAATGAATGGTGCAAAAACAGTAAACGAAAAATGGCAAGAACATGGTTTAAACTCAGAAGTTTATACTGTTTTCAACCTTACCGAAAAAATGCACGTTCTTGGTGGTTCATGGTACGGTGGTGAAATGAAAAAAGGTATGTTTGCAATGATGAACTACTACCTTCCATTAAATGGGATGGCTTCTATGCACTGTTCTGCAAACGTTGGTAAAGACGACGATGTTGCGATTTTCTTCGGACTTTCAGGAACGGGAAAAACAACACTTTCAACAGATCCTAACCGTCAGCTAATTGGTGATGATGAACACGGATGGGACGACGATGGTGTGTTTAACTTCGAAGGTGGTTGCTACGCTAAAACGATTGATTTAGATAAAGAAGCAGAACCGGAAATTTTCAATGCAATCAAACGTGATGCACTTCTTGAAAACGTTACAGTTGATGAAAATGGTAAAATTGACTTTACGGATGGTTCTGTTACACAAAACACTCGTGTATCATATCCTATTTACCACATCGACAACATCGTTAAACCAGTTTCAAAAGCAGGACATGCTAACAAAGTAATTTTCCTTACGGCTGATGCATTTGGTGTATTGCCTCCGGTAGCAAAGCTTACTCCTGAGCAAACAAAATATCACTTCCTTTCAGGATTTACTGCAAAATTAGCAGGAACCGAACGTGGTGTAACTACACCTCAGCCGACTTTCTCTGCTTGTTTTGGAGCTGCGTTCCTTTCACTTCACCCAACAAAATACGGTAAAGAATTAGTGAAAAAGATGGAAGAACACGGAGCCGAAGCTTATCTTGTAAACACTGGATGGAATGGTAGCGGAAAACGTATCTCTATTAAAGACACCCGTGGTATTATTACTGCTATTCTTGATGGTTCAATTGAGAAAGCTCCTACTAAGAACCTTCCTGTATTCAACCTTGAAGTTCCAACAGAACTAACTGGTGTTGAAACAAAAATTTTAGATCCTCGTGATACGTATGCTGATACATCTGAATGGGATACAAAAGCAAAAGACCTTGCTTCTAAATTCATCAAAAACTTCGAGAAATACACTGATAATGAAGAAGGTAAATCTCTTGTTGCTGCTGGTCCTCAGTTATAATTTGATATATATACTATAATCAATTATATTACAAAAAAACCTCCGAAGAAATATTCGGAGGTTTTTTTATGTCCGCACATTACGTTTAACAAATACATAAACACGAGCCGAAAAACGTTTATTTTTTTTCAAGCTCCACTACTACAGGACAATGATCAGAATGCACAACCTGTGATAATATATATGCATCATGCACAAAATGAGAAAAATCAGAACTTACCATATGATAATCTATCCTCCAACCAAGGTTTTTCTGTCGGGCACCTGCTCTGTAACTCCACCAAGAATACGCATGATCTTCGGTATGAAATTGCCGAAATGAATCAACAAAACCAAGCGATAAAAAAGAATCTATCCATGCCCGCTCATGTGGTAAAAAACCGGAAACACCGGTATGTCGCTCCGGATGATGAATATCTTTTTCGGTATGACAAATATTAAAATCACCGGAAAGTAATATATTTGTTTTCGTTTTTTGCAATTCAGCACAATAGTCAGCAACTATATCAAGATACTCCTCCTTTTTCTCCTGACGAATTGTTCCGGTAGTTCCGGACGGAAAATAAGAATTAAGCACCGTAAAATCTTCGAAATCAAGACGCAAAAAACGACCTTCTGTATCAAAAAAATCATTGCCAATACCATATTGAACTGACACTGGTTGTTCTTTCGTAAATGTTGCCACACCACTATACCCGCGTTTTTCCGCAGCACACCAATAAATTGTATATCCCAACTCCTCTATTTCATGCACATCTACCTGTTCCTGTAAAGCTTTTACTTCCTGAAGTTGAATTATATCCGGATTTTCATCACGCAACCAATCAACAAAACCTTTTCGCATTGCAGCACGAATGCCATTAACATTATAACTAATTATTTTTTTCATTTTATTTCGCAATTACTATGTTGTTAAGCCATGCAAAATACATATTTTTGTACAAAAAAACTATGGTAGAACTTTCTTTATCCGAAAATCAATTTACCCATTTACTCAAACTCATGTACATGGGCGAATGGATGCTTCAGGCACATAACAAAAACTCATACAATGTCGAAGTCGAAGAATTAGAACAACAATTATATTCGGTTGCTTACAATTTCGGGCTTGACGAATATGCTGATTATGACAAAAAAATGGGTGGTTATATGCCAACCGAAGAATTCGAAGAAGAATGTGACACAGACATAAACTCTTATGACGAGCAAACATTTTGGGAAGAACTTATTGTTCGTCTTGCCGATAAAAAATTAGAAAAAGAAGGAGCAAAAAACCTGTCACAAAAAGAATTTACTAAATTACAAGAAACCTACATTGCAGAATTCGAAAAAGAATTTGAAGAACATGGACTTGAAAGATTGAGCATTTTAACATAAATTCATGAAAGGTCTCGTAATAAAATCAACCGGAAGCTGGTACCGAGTAATTGTTTCTGATGAAACATGTTATGAATGCCGTATAAAAGGTAAGTTGCGTTTGAACAACTCACGTTCAACCAATCCCGTTACTGTAGGTGACACGGTAGATTTTGAAATAGAAGAACCAAATCAAGGAATAATTACCAACATACACAAACGAAAAAATTATATTATTCGTAAATCGGTAAACCTTTCAAAAGAATCACACATAATTGCCGCAAATATAGACCGGGCTTTTTTAGTTGTAACTATCTCCCAACCCAAAACACTACTGTCTTTTATTGACCGTTTTCTTGTTTCAGCAGAAGCTTACGGAATTCCGGCAACTCTCATATTCAACAAATACGACATCTACACCGAAAAAGATCGTACACAACTGGCAGAGTGGGAAAATATTTATGCAAAAGCAGGATATTCAACACTTCGTCTTTCATGTAACACAAATCTCAATTGCAGTATTTTGCACTCTCACATACAAAATAAAATAAGCGTGGTTGTAGGAAATTCAGGAGTTGGTAAAAGTACTATCCTCAACACATTATTTCCAAATCTGAACCTCAAAACACAAAAAATATCGCAATTGCATAAAACCGGCCAACACACTACGACATTCTCAGAAATGTTTTTATTACCCGAAAGCACCTATATAATTGATACCCCCGGCATTAAATCATTTGGTATATTAGATGTTGAAAAACATGAATTGCATCATTTTTTTCCGGAAATATTTTCCGCATCAGAAAATTGTAAATTTTATAACTGCACACACACACATGAGCCTGGTTGTGCTGTTTTATCGGCCGTAGCAGAAGGCAACATTGCTGAAAGCAGATATCTTAATTACTGTCAACTATTTGAGGAAGAAGAATCAAAACATCGATAATTAAAAGATGTAAAACATGCTCACAATCAGCTGATTGTGAAAAAAATATTCTTTTTTATTAAAAAAAAAACAAAAATATAAGTATAAATATATTTTTTAGCAGTAATTTGCATCCATAAATATTTAAATAAAATAACAATGAACAACGGAAAAGTAAAATTTTTCAATAAAACTAAAGGTTTTGGTTTTATTGCTGAAGACGAAACAGGTAAAGAATATTTTGTACATGTTTCAGGATTAATTGATGAAATTGATGAAAATGACGAAGTAGAATTTGATTTACAAGAAGGCAAAAAAGGATTAAATGCGGTTAACGTAAAATTATTATAATCTGATTATCAATGAAATCAAAGCCGGCTTTTAACACAAAGCCGGCTTTTTTTTTGCTCAATGTAACATATATAAAAACCAACCTACTCCCAGGTAATCCCTGTAGCATCTTCCGGTTTTATCGGTCTGCCATTTTGCAAACATACACCAGTTATAGTAGCATCTATTATTAATTTTCCATCAGGAATACGTTCTATCCACTGATGAAATATAATACGAAGATTACCTCGTTTCGCAGTTCTTATTTTCACCACAAAATCATCCTGACTTTTAAGCGATGCTTTATAATCTATCTCTACACGAGACACAACTAAATCTATATGTTTTGCATGAAGTGCCGCAAAATCTATTTGTCGTGATAGTAAAAATGTATGTCGTGCATGTTCCAAATAATTGAGATATACAGAATTGTTTACAATTCCCTGGAGATCTAACTCATAATCACGAACAGTTAATTTCAATTCAAATAATGATTCCTGCATAATAAATAGGTTTTATCTAAAAAATCTAATTTTGAAATTGGTTTACATTTCAGCAGATGTATATAAAAAAACAAGTACATACATTTAACGTAAAAATGTTATCTTCTTTTTATTATTTTTTTGTATTCTGAATATACAAACTATATACATATCATTTTTTAGCTCATAAATCCTTAAATACGGCATAAAAATACATATTTTTACCATACATTGTATACAATCTAAGACATAAAAATAGTAACTAAAAAAATCATATTAACTCCCGTTACTATATACAGAAAAACAACTACTAAATATACACACTACCGTCACTTTTATAAAATATAACGACTCATTATTGCGTAAATAAAGAGATTTTAGTAATATTACATACTCAAATAAACAATTTAAAAGATAAAAAATATGTCGAAATATTTATATGTTCTCATTCTCGTTTCTGTTTGTTCTGTAATTGCTGCAACAGCACAAGACACGATTACTAATACATGGGAAAACGGACAAATAAGCAGTAAAGGGTATATGCTTGACGGGACAGAACATGGCTTATGGATGTATTGGGACTCTCTGGGCAATAAAGTTCAAGAAACCTCATTTTTACGCGGGAGACTTCATGGCCCGACAATTCTATACAGTGAAGAAACCGGAAAAAAACTATACGAAACACATTATTATTTAAATGACAAACACGGTTTGCATAAAGAATGGTACAAGAACGGAAATCTTGCAGTAAAAGGATACTTCAATCATAATAAACGAGATAGCACATGGCAATATTTTTACAGAAGCGGCCAATTACAAAAAGAAACATTTTATGTGCATCCGGACACAACATTACTTATGCGTTTTTGTCATAAAAAAGGTTGCTCAGTTGTAGATGGAAACGGCACCTACCAAACATACTGGCCCAACAACACAATCAAAGAAAAAGGAAATTACAAAAACGGATTACCACACGGGAAATGGGAAGTATATTATAAAGATGGTACACTAAAAGCAAAAGGAAACTACACACAAGGCGAAAAAACAGGAAACTGGATAGAAAATTATGAAGACGGCTCGCCCAAAGAACGAATAAACCATACAACCGGCACCTACGAATTTTGGCATCCAAACGGACAACAAAACATTCAGGGTTTTTATACAAAAAATAAAAGAGACTCTGTATGGACTACCTGGAATAAAGAAGGAACCATGATAGCGAAAAACAAATATTCTAAAGGAGCATTGCATGAGGAACAACTTACGTGGTTCGATAATGCATATATACAATCTGAAATGGAATATAAAGACGGACTTAAACATGGATATGCCCGATGGTGGTTTCCCGACAGCACAATAGATATGGAAGGGCATTTTAAAAACGATATGCAACACGGTAAATGGATTTATTGGCAAGAAGACAGTATTTTAGGAAACACCGGTCATTATGCTAAAGGAGAAATGCATGGTAAATGGATATGGTACTACGACGACGGCACATCTATCTGGAAAAAAGGACATTATACTCATGGCAAAAAAACCGGAGAATGGCTGTTTTTTTACCAAAGCGGTCAAAAACTTAGTCAAGGCTTTTATACCAATGGCAAAGCAGACAGCACCTACACCGAATGGTTCAAAAATGGAAATATTGAAACAATTGGACAATTTTCTAATGGAAACATGACCGGAACATGGAAATCTTGGTATAAAGAACCGGAAAATCAATTAAAATATCATATAGAATACAAACATAATTTAAAACATGGTGTAGAAAAATACTGGAACAAAAACGGAAATCTCCGTTCAGAAAAAAACTATCACGAAGGCGAATTTCATGGTGATTTCAAAACTTTTTTTATCTCGGGCAAACCAAATATTATTGGCGAATATGACATGGGCAGAATGACCGGTACATGGCTTTATTATAACGAAAGCGGTACATGTGAACGAGAACATACTTTTAAAAATGGAATACCTCACGGAGACTGGATAATCAGATATAAAGAAGGCCCTGTTCGCGAAGAAATTTCATATAAAAACGGCAAACGTCACGGTCACTACAAATATTTCTCTATCAGGGGTAAACTTATCTATCATGTGAAATACAAAAACGGAACAATTTCAAAAGTAAAAGTAGATAACCGAAAAAAAGAAGAACAAATTCGCTGATCTTTCGTACATGACATACATGAAACCTATAGTAATAATTCCTGCACGATACGGGTCTACACGTTTTCCCGGAAAACCTTTAGTAAAAATTAAAGGCAAAACAATGATACAACGTGTGTATGAACAAGCAAAACAAGTAATTAATGATGTATGGGTAGCTACAGATGATTTACGCATAGAATCAGCAGTCGCAAAATTTGGCGGAAAGTGCGTAATGACATCTTCGCTTCATGTAAGCGGTACCGACCGGATTGCGGAAGCATACAATACTATTGAAAACAATCAGCAATTTTCTGTAGTAGTTAATATTCAAGGCGATGAACCATTTATAGATCCATCGCAAATACAACAATTAGTTGATTTATGCTCTGACCCAAAAGCTGAAATAGCAACGCTTATTAAAAAAATCACTTCTGTTGACGATTTATTTAATCCAAACAAACCAAAAGTAATTCGAGACCTTTTTAACAATGCAATATATTTCAGCCGCTCACCTATACCATTTTTCAGAGATTTAGAAAAAACTCAATGGCATGAACATCACTCCTATTACAAACATATTGGTGTATATGCATATAAATCAAATATTCTGAAAGAAGTTACTAATTTAATACCAACACAACTCGAGCAAGCAGAAAATCTAGAACAACTCAGATGGATTGAAAACAATTATACCATAAAAACAGGCATTACCGAATACGAAAATCTTTCAGTAGATACCGAAGATGACCTCAACGAAATATTACAAAAAATGCAACTATAAAAAAAACAGAAAAATCTCTGTTGGTTACTCTGCTACATAAGAAAATATATGTAGTTTTACCATAAATTATAAAATTTTTCTTTATTATGTCAACGGCAAATACAGTTTCTGCGAAAGTAGTCACTACACATGTTTTAAGTGAGATGAAATTACGCAATGAAAAAATTGCAATGCTCACTGCATATGATTATTCAATGGCTCGCATACTTGACAACGCAGGTATAGATGTTATTCTGGTGGGAGATTCTGCATCTAATGTTATGGCCGGAAATATTACAACCTTACCAATAACATTAGAACAAATGATATATCATGCAGCTTCGGTCCACAATGCAACTTCACGTGCACTGGTTGTTGTAGATTTACCATTTGGTTCATATCAAGGAAATTCTCTCGAAGCACTGCAATCTGCAATTCGGATTATGAAAGAAACAGGCTGCGGTGCTGTGAAATTAGAAGGTGGTATTGAAATTATAGATTCAGTAAAACGCATTATTTCCGCCGGAATCCCTATTATGGGGCATTTAGGTCTCATGCCCCAATCTATACATAAATTTGGCACTTACACAGTGAGAGCAAGACATGATGAGGAAGCTGAAAAATTAATAAGTGATGCAAAACTTTTGGAAGAAGCTGGTTGTTTTGCAGTTGTTCTCGAAAAAGTACCTGCTGACCTTGCAGGACGAATTTCACGCGAATTAAAAATTCCGGTAATCGGTATCGGAGCCGGATCTCAAGTCGATGGTCAAGTTTTGGTACTACACGATATGTTAGGTATCAATCAGGATTTTTCTCCCCGATTTTTACGAAGATATCATAATTTATATGCAGAAATTACCGGTTCAATAAATTCATACATTGAAGATGTGAAATCTTCCGATTTCCCGAACGAACGAGAACAATATTAAATATGTTTACTGTTTTATATGAAGACAATCATGTAATTGCTGTTGCTAAAGACAACAACACACTTGTTCATTCGGACAAAACCGGCGACCGTACTCTCGAAGATGAGGTTAAAGCATATATTAAAGAAAAATATAACAAACCGGGCAACGTGTTTTTAGGTGTAATTCATCGTATAGACAGACCGGTAAGTGGTATTGTTCTTTTTTCCCGAACAAGCAAAGCTTTGGCACGTATGAACGAATTGTTTAAACAAAAAGCAATATCAAAATCATATTATGCAATAGTAGAAAACATACCTCAAAAACAAACAGATACACTCACTCATTTTATTAGCCGAAATACAAAAAAAAACAAATCATTTGTTTCTCAAAAACAAACAGCAAACAGCAAACAGGCATCTTTAAGTTATACACATATTGGTTCTTCAGAAAAATACCATATACTCCAGGTTGATTTACATACTGGCAGACATCATCAAATACGGGCACAATTGGCTCATATAGGTTGTTGTATAAAAGGTGATTTGAAATATGGTGCTCGACGCAGCAATCCAAACGGCGGCATCTCATTGCACGCATACTCTGTATCTTTTACTCATCCGGTATCGAAAGAGAAATTACATATTACTGCACCTTTTCCGGACGATACTCTTTGGAACGAATTTAGAAAATTAGTACTGTAAATATGTCCTGCTTATTCTGTATTATATTACAATAGAAATGCAATGTTGTACTCAAAAGCATTATATAAAAAAACCTTGCCTTAGATATAAATAGAAATATCGGATTATCCGGCATTTCTAAGCATGGCACATTACACCACGATATTTATTATTTTCCCTGGCACAACAATAACTTTTTTCGGTGTCCCTGCTAACCATTTTTGAGCTCGCTCATCAGATAAAGCAGCTTTTTCGATCTCATCTTTAGACAATTTTTTCGGTAATTCAAGTTCGAAACGTTTTTTTCCGTTAAATGACACAGGATACACAACTGCATCATCCTCCATTTTGCTCGTATCATATGCAGGCCAATCTTCGGACGTTAACGAATGAGTGCCACCATACATTTCCCATAACTCTTCGGCAAGGTGAGGAGCAAAAGGATGGAGTACTTTGGCAAAAACAGAAGCAGTATCCTGACTCACCTTCCCAACTTTATAACATGCATTGGTAAACATCATCATTTGAGAAATTGCTGTATTAAAGTGTAATTGATTAATATCATCCTCAACTTTTTTAATTGTACGATGTAATGCTTTTACCACAGCAGCATCATCCTTATACCCGGCAACAACACATTCCTCATGAGCAAAAAACCTATACACTCTGGCAAGAAAATTAAACACCCCTTTCACACCACTATCTGTCCAAGGTTTTGTTGCATCGAGCGGTCCCATAAACATTTCATACAAACGTAAACTATCTGCTCCATATTTTTCAATAACATCATCCGGATTAACCACATTTTTAAGTGATTTTGACATTTTCGCCACTATTTGTTTAAGCTTTTCACCGGTTTGAATATGGAAAAATTCACCATCTTTTTCTTCAACCATATCCGAAGCGACTTTTGACCCATTTTGAGTTTCATACGCAAACGCCAAAATCATTCCCTGATTATATAATTTTTGATATGGTTCATCGGTAGAAACATACCCTAAATCAAACAGAACTTTATGCCAAAACCGACTATATAATAAGTGCAGAACAGCATGTTCAGCACCACCAATATATAAATCTACGGGCATCCAGTAATTTTCTAATACAGAATCAAAAGGTTTCTCATCATTTTGAGGATCAATATATCGTAAATAATACCAACATGAACCAGCCCATTGTGGCATAGTATTAGTTTCGTATCTTCCTTTGCGTCCATTTTCATCTGTCACATGCAACCAGTCTGTCGCATGTGTTAAAGGAGATTCACCATTTTCACCTGGTTCATACTTTTCAAGATTAGGCAAAGTATGAGGAAGATCAGATTCATCAATCATTGTTATCTCACCATCGTCCCAGTGAATTACCGGAAATGGTTCACCCCAGTACCGTTGACGACTAAATAACCAATCGCGAATTTTATAATTCACTGTAGCCTTGCCAATTCCCTTTTCTTCAAGCCACTGAATAACAGTATCTATGCCATCTTGTGTGTTTTTTCCATTTATATCTATACCTAAATCAGGATTAGCTGAATGTATATATTCGCCATCATCTGCCCAGCATGCTTCACCTTTTTGTACTTTCTCACGTGTTTCCGCATCAGCACTTACAGGATCCAGAATGCACGTTACCGGAATATTAAATGTTTGTGCAAATTCGAAGTCACGTGCATCATGAGCAGGTACAGCCATAATAGCACCGGTACCATATCCCATAAGCACATAATCTGCAACCCATATAGGTATTTCGGTATTTGTAAGCGGGTTTATTGCATACTGACCAGTAAATACACCGGTTTTTTCTTTTGCTAATTCAGTCCTATCCAAATCTGACTTTAATGCTGCCTGATGTACATATTCAGCAACTGCATCTTTATATTCCGGTGTTACAATAGTTTCCACAAGAGGGTGCTCGGGTGCCACAACCATATATGTAGCACCAAACAGAGTATCAGGACGAGTTGTGTACACAGTTAATTTACCCAAACCATGAGCAATAGAAAAATCCACCTCTGCACCAGTTGAACGACCAATCCAGTTTCTTTGCATATCTTTAACACCTTCGGGCCAATCAACATTGTCAAGTCCATCTAATAATCGTTCGGCATAATGTGGTATACGCAACATCCACTGTTTAAGGTTCTTTTTAGAAACAACACTACCACATTTCTCATGTGTTCCATCAGTTAACACCTCTTCGTTTGCACACACAGTTTTACAACTGGCACACCACCATACTTGAGCATTATCGTAATATGCCAGGCGTTTAGAATCTATATATTCTCTAACAGCCTCATCTCCTTGCAGAGAGACCTCCTCGGGCACATCAAGTTCAGAAATCGGTCGTCCTTTTTGTAAATCTGTATCGAACCACGTATTATATAATTGAATAAAAATCCATTGCGTCCATGTATAATATTTAGGATCTGTTGTGTTTATTTCCTTATCCCAATCATAACTCAAACCTAAAGCCTTTATTTGACGACGAAAAGTGTCGCAATTTTTTTGCGTAGTTATTGATGGATGTGTTCCAGTTTGCATGGCATACTGCTCTGCAGGCAAACCAAAAGCATCCCATCCCATCGGATGAAGAACATTAAATCCCTTCATACGTTTATACCGACTTACTATATCAGACGCCGTATACCCTTCGGGATGACCAACATGTAATCCCGAACCCGATGGATATGGAAACATGTCTAATGCATAAAATTTTGGTTTCGACATATCTGTACCAGTTTTGAAGGTTTGGTTTTCCTCCCAGTACGATTGCCATTTTTGCTCTATCTTTGTAAAATTATACTCCATAATTACTTCTGTGAAATTAATCTACGAAATTAGAAAAAAAAATCAGAATTTGCCCGCTATTTTACATGTTTTTATATAGATTTATACAGTCTTTAAACGAGCACACACATGGTTATCATATTCTAATACAGATACGCTATCTCCATAAACCAAAATCAAAATATTTTATACAAAAAACCCACATTATACATACACACTTTTGGAGATACCGCCAAAAAATCATTATAAAAAATTACCGCAAGACCGGAATAAGTATATATACACGTGTGCCGACTCCTCTCTTTGATTCGATAAACATAGAACCGCCGGCATTATGCACAAGCCCCTTACAAATAGCAAGTCCGGCACCAATACCCGAAAAAGAACGAGTATCATCTTGATTACCTTGTCTAAAATATTCAAAAATAACAGTAAGTTGATTTAAAGGAATACCAGCCCCAGTATCAGAAATTACTATTTCAAACATTTCATCTGCATTAATTTTACAGGCAACTCCTATTTGCCCCTCATTAGTATATTTCACTGCATTATCAACCACATGCTTTAGTACCGTAAACAAATCAACTGAACCAATAGAAACACTAAAAGCATTTTTCTCATCTGACTGAATACTAAAATATAAATCCTTATGATATTTGTTTAGTTTCTCATATATAAGCTCCTGAACTTTTCGCATAAATACCGTATGCGAAATTATACAAACAGCAGACTCTAATCGTTTGGTTTCAATTTCAGCCAAGGTTAAAATATTTGTAACGATTTCCAACAAAGTATTCGTATTCTCCTCTATTGTATTATAATAGAGTTCGCGTTTCTCGGCATCCGGATTTTTCAATAATAATTGACTGAATCCCATAATAGCCGTGAGAGGAGTCCGTATTTCATGCGAAATAGTAGATAAAAATTTCGACTTAATCTGATTATGCTCCTCAGCTTTTTCTTTTGATTGTTCCAATTCATTATTTACAAGTTGCAACTGCCGCGTACGCTCTTCCACAATATGTTCCAACTCGTTTTGCAAATTATAGTACGCATGATTTTTTTGAATCAATTCATATTGAATCTTAAAACTTTTACGATCAGAAAACTCGAAAAAATAAGCAGCATAAGCACTAAAAGTGAATCCAATAGTAAGAAAAAAAACTATAACCAACGCTTCGGTATGTACCTGCGAAAATGCAAATAATATATATATCATGCTAATTATATATAAAAAAAACATGCTATACATTGTTCTGACAAATCTAATTCGAACCAGATTGAACGAATAAATATACAAAACCAAAATCCCTAACAATGAACCCGACAACAACTCTTCTGTCGTAAAAAGATACACATATAAAAAACTCACCCCGACCCCAACCAATAAAACCGAATACAACATATGATTATACTGTTGGATACGCTTACTATAAGATAATGCAAGAATACTTACACACGTAGGAATAGTAATGCAAAAGCGCACCACATTCACATCAAAAGCCGGCTGAGATATAACATAATCTAAAACCGCATACATTGCATACATACATATACCCAAAATAAGAGAAAACCTATTTGCACCAATAAACCTCTCATTATACGCTTTTCGATATGCAGCTTCAAGATTTTCGTCCCGAAACGAAAGTGTAAACGAATGCATATACCGATATTCAGGAACCGAAAAAATCATACACACACATAATTATCTATTCTGATACTGCAATATTGCCTCAGCTATTGCAATATCACAAGGGTGAGTTATTTTAATATTATATTGATCGCCTTCACAAACATAAAGAAGATTTCCTGCCCGTTCATAGACCGACGCATCATCGGTAAAAGCATCAGAAAATTTTTGTTTATACGAATCTCTGAGAAGACGAGCTTGAAAAAATTGCGGTGTTTGAACCCGCTTTACAAGTGTTCTATCAATTGGCGTGAACGATTCACCTTTACACATACGCAAAGAATCCACACTGTCGACAATTGGCACAACACCACCAAAATCGACAGCCATACCATACCCCCGCTCTAATAATTCACGAGTAACACAAGGACGCACACCATCATGAACAGCAACAACACTATCATTAGAAACAAAGTTTAAACCATTTTGTACAGAAAAAAACCGTTCTGATCCGCCATACACAACACGATGAGGTATACGAAAATTATACTGTTCACACAACCTCGCCCACGTTTCACTATGCAATTGAGGCAACACTACAAGTATTGAGACCTTAGAATCATACTCATAAAACGCCTGTATACTGTGCATTAACACAGGCACCCCCTGCACACACAAAAACTGTTTCGGCATCTCACTATTCATACGTAATCCCTTACCACCTGCTACGATTATAGCATATTTAGGAATTTTTTTCATTATTTTAATCCAAGTTGAAGACTACTTGATTGTAATTTATTATATAATTCAATAGCCTGGTTATCGGTCATTCCAGCAATATAGTCGCACACTATACGCTTTCTGCTCATTTCATTTTTGGCATGATTAAACAATACCAAAATATCAGTAGGTAATAAATCCGCACCGTGATTCTTATCGGTTAAAGCATCAAAAAGCGTAGCAACAATTTCTTGTCCACGATGTTTTATTAACTTTACATTTGGATGCGTAACCCGTGAATGATACATAAAATTTTTGAGTGCCTCGATTTCCAATCGTATATTTTCCGACATGGTAATTTTACTCAAAGCAGGAATAGTTTCAACAATTTTACCCATCTCAATACTTCGAATAAAGCGTCCAATTAATTTCGAAATAAAATTCACTCTATAATAACCATTCAAAGCAAGTTTTTCCGAACTACGATAGGAAATAGCCAACGAAGTAGCATACACAGCCTGATCTT
Source organism: Bacteroidales bacterium (assembly GCA_046482735.1). Lineage (GTDB taxonomy): Bacteria > Bacteroidota > Bacteroidia > Bacteroidales > UBA1715 > JAQICB01. The sequence goes on from JAWOEL010000130.1 coordinate 54,984, forward strand.
GCTCATCGGTTAACTCTTCATTAGTATGAATCGGTTTTGCAAACAAATCCTGAAACAACGACAAAAACACATCATAAATTTCACTCGGTTTATACGAAGCATTAAGATTTTCATTTATTTTTTCAGTAATATTCTTTAACACAATATCACTCATTGAAATAACATCTAACGGTTTCACAAATCCCGTACGAAACGCATCGTCTATGTCGTATGTAGCATAGGCAATATCACTTGCTATGTCAAGAATTTGAGCCTCAATAGTTTTGAAGTTTTTATAATCAGGGTTACCAGTACACGTTTTTTTAATTTCCCGCACATAATGAGCCTCACTTTCATAAAACCCCTTCACCAATTTCACATTTTGTTCATCATCAAAATCAAGCTTTTCCGGAATACAATTATCATGTTTAAGAACCGAAGCCAATGAACGATACGTTAAATTAAGTCCGACCCGTAAATCATCCCCCTCTTTGGTAAGACCAGTATCAAGCACCGTCCCGGGAATATAATGTTTTTTTGCAATTTTAGTTAACACACGAAAGGTTTGAGCATTCCCCTCAAAACCACCAGAATCCTTCATTTTCAAATGCAAGGCCATTTCTCCATATTTAGCAAACGGCGGCCGACCTATATCATGAGCAAGTGCAGCAAATTCACAAATTTTTTCGTTTATATTATATTGCAAGCCCTCACGTGCCAACTCATAATTAAGCTTTTCCACAATAGATTTGGCAACCTGTGAAACCTCAAGAGAATGCGAAATACGATTTCTAAAAAACTCTGTTTGCAAATTAGGCAGTAACTGACTTTTGCCTTGCAAATTTTTAAATGCACGACAATGTATTAACCGAGCCAAATCGCGAGACCACTCAGAACGATATGGTTCTTCAATCAAATTATCATCTTTACCTAAGGCATAAAACCGTTTGGTATCCTTATCAGTATATAGCATAAATTATTATTTTTTTGTTACGTTAATCATTCCCTTTTGAGAATCAAGATTACATACTACATCTTTTTTTAACACGGTAGGAATATTTGCATGTTTAATTACTTTTCCGCGCACATCCGAAAAAATAGTATGAATTCGTTTAGAATTAGGCATAATTAATATTTTTAAATTGATTAATTCAGATAAAATTATAAAACTTTACGTAAAGCTACTAATTTTTTTGAAAAATAGCTGTTTTTCATATCCTATACAAATATTTTTACTATTCAGTTTATCATTCAGCACGAATAAAAACACCCTCGTATTGCGAGCAAACACAGCATATTCTCACAAAAACAAGCAATAATCCTCCGCATCTGAAATAGAAATCATATTGAAAATAAAAACGCTAAAAATAATTAAACAAATACTAGAGAAATAAAAAATTGTTAGCTATTTTTGTGAAAGAAAATCAAATTCATAGTTCATGAAAAAAATCATTCTATTTTCACTTATATCATGTTGGTGCATGAGTCTTTTTTCACAAAAACTCACACGAGAACAATATATAAAACAATATGCCCCCTTAGCCATAGAAGAAATGGAAAGAACCGGCATTCCTGCAAGTATAACACTAGCCCAAGCATGTTTGGAATCTTCAAACGGCAACAGTGATTTGGCAGTTGCCGCAAACAACCATTTTGGTATAAAATGCCACAGCTCATGGAAAGGAAAAAAAATCCATAAAGACGACGACGAAAAAGATGAATGCTTTCGCGTATACAGTTCGATATATGAATCATATAAAGACCATTCAAGATTTTTAGTAAACGGTAAACGCTATGCATTTTTATTTGAATTAAACCCTACCGACTATAAAAAATGGGCCAAAGGACTCAGAAAAGCAGGATATGCAACCAATCCTCAATACCCACGCATGCTCATTCGAATAATTGAAGAACATGAATTATACAAATATGACAATCCGGAAAAATACGACATAGAACCCGGCAGTATAGAAGAAGAAAAAACACTAGCAGACATATTTAACTTCTCACGCAAACCATTAGAGAATGCACCCGACCCAACAGTTGAAACACCCGATTTAGGTGAGTTAAAACCAATAGAAAACAGATTTAATAAAAGTATTTATAGAAACAATAAAACAAAATGTATTTTTATTCAAAACGAAGAAACGATATTTACAATATCGCAAAAATTTGGCATTCCGGTATGGAAACTCTACCACTTTAATGACTTTGAAGCCGGTCACCCTATAGAAAACGGCGACATAATTTATCTCGAGAAAAAAAGACGTCAGGCAGAAAAACCCTATTATACACACACCGTTCAAAAAGGAGAAAATATTCGTTCAATTTCTCAATTATATGGTGTAAGAGCCAAGAAAATTGCCAAAATGAATCGTCGCGACATTGACGATGACATTTCGGAAGGAACTAATATTTATTTACGAAAAAATTTGATTATGTTTGAATAATTTGCTTAAAGATTTTCATATTCAAACCAATAAACATTATATCTTTGCAAAAGATAAATATTTTAAACAAAAATACACATGAGTGGAAATAAACAAATCAAATCAGCTTTAATTTCAGTTTTTCACAAAGAACATTTAGATGAAATCGTTTCATTTCTTGACAAACAAGGCGTTACTTTATATTCAACAGGAGGCACACAAAGTTTTCTGGAATCTCAGGGTTGTAACGTAACAGCCGTTGAAGACATAACCTCTTACCCATCAATACTTGGAGGACGTGTTAAGACACTTCACCCGAAAGTTTTTGGAGGCATACTTACAAGACGCGATAACGAAAGCGACAAAAATCAAATACGTGAATACGAAATTCCTGAAATTGATTTGGTTATTGTAGATTTATATCCGTTTGAACAAACTGTTGCTTCAGGAGCTACAGAGGAAGATATAATAGAAAAAATTGATATTGGCGGCATTTCATTAATCCGAGCTGCTGCAAAAAATTATAAAGATGTTGTAATTGTATCTTCACAACAACAATATAAAAAACTACAAAACCTCCTTGAAGAAAAAAACGGAGAAACAAGTATAGAAGACCGAAAAGAATTTGCACGCGAAGCATTTAATATATCGTCACATTATGACACTGCAATTTTTAATTATTTTGCACATGACGATACTGCTACAGAAAAAATAAGCCTCACCGATGGGACTATTTTACGATATGGAGAAAACCCGCATCAAAAAGCAATAAATTATACATTCAACAATACTTCACAACCAATAACATTAGCACAATCACGTGTATTACAAGGTAAAGAATTATCGTATAACAATATGCTTGATGCCGATGCAGCATGGAAAGCAGCAAGTGATGCATACCATTCAGTTTCCGGCATTCAAAACAAAACAGCAGTTGCCGTTGTAAAACACTTAAACCCATGCGGGCTTGCAGTTTCCGATTCACCAATGAAATCATTAGAATTAGCATGGGCAGGTGACCCTGTAAGTGCATTTGGCGGCATCTTATGCTTCACCAGCGAAGTTGATGCCGATAGTGCAGAATGGTTATCAAAAAAATTCATTGAAATTATCATAGCTCCATCATATTCATTACAAGCACAAGAAATTTTATCGAAAAAGAAAAATCTGCGCGTTCTCGAAACACCAATAAAGCCAGAATTTACAGGAGAAAAAATGTATCGCTCAATAAATGGTGCAATACTGATTCAAGACGAAGATGAAGGACTGGATACAGAATACAAACCAGTAACAAAAAAACAATTTAGCGAAACACACATAGATTTAGCTAAATTTGGCACACAAGCTTGTAAATATTTAAAAAGCAATTCTATAGCACTTGTATCACAAAATACTGACGGTTCATATTGGTTAACCGGTGCAGGAATGGGGCAACCAAACAGATTAGATAGTTTACGATGGTTGACTATTCCGCGTTTTAACCAAAAAGATGACGTTACTATACAAGAAGCCGTATTAATTTCAGATGCATTTTTCCCATTTAGAGACAGTGTAGAAGTTGCTAATGAATATGGTATTTCATATATTGTACAACCGGGAGGAAGTATCCGTGATAATGAAGTTATTGAAGCATGCGATGAATTTAACATAGCAATGGTATTTACCGGACGAAGACATTTTAAACATTAATCATATATATTTAAACGAATGGGATTATTTTCTTTTCTTTCACAAGAAATAGCAATCGACCTCGGAACAGCAAACACAATCATTATTCATAATGACAAAATTGTTGTTGACGAGCCAAGTATAATAGCTGTTGACACTCATAGTGGAAAGCCAGTTGCAATAGGGCACAAGGCACGCCAAATGCAAGGAAAAACGCATCAAAATATCACGGTCATCAGACCTATGAAAGACGGTGTAATTGCAGACTTTAATGCTGCCGAACTAATGATTCGCGGATTTATAAATATGCTCGATAAAAAATCTCATATTGTATCTCCCTCATTACGGGTAGTTATTTGTATTCCTTCGGGTTGTACCGAAGTTGAGTTACGTGCAGTACGAGATTCTGCTGAGAATGCTGGTGCACGCGAAGTATATATGCTTCATGAACCTATGGCTGCAGCAATAGGTATGGGGCTCGACGTAGAAGCTGCTCAGGGAAATATGGTTGTTGATATTGGTGGTGGTACTACTGAAATTGCTGTTATTGCACTTGGTGGTATTGTGTGTGACAAATCAATTCGTACTGCTGGCGATAATTTTACTGCTGATATACAGGAATATATGCGTTACCAACATAATATTAAAATAGGAGAACGTACTGCTGAAGATATTAAAATTAATGTAGGTGCAGCTTTACCTGATTTAGATGACCCTCCGGCAGACTACATGGTTCGCGGACCTCATCAAATGTCTTCACTTCCTATAGAAATTCCGGTATCTTATCAAGAAATAGCATATTGTTTGGATAAATCTATCACAAAAATTGAAGCGGCTATTTTATCAGCACTCGAACAAACTCCACCGGAACTGTATTCGGATATTTATCAAAAAGGTGTATATCTTGCCGGTGGCGGAGCTCTCTTACGTGGTCTTGCCGAACGACTCGAAGCAAAACATAAAATACCATTTCATGTTGCTGAAGAGCCTTTACACGCAGTTGTTCGGGGAACAGGAATTGCTCTGAAAAACATTGATAATTTCCATTTCTTAATCAGATAATATAAAAAAACCTGTGTTTACAGGTTTTTTTTAATTTCTTCATAAATGAGAAACCTGTTTGTTTTTTTTATTCGTAATCACTTCTTTTTATTATTTCTTATTTTAGAAATAATTGCTATTAACTTAATCATTACATACAACACCCCGCAACAAGCTCAATTTAACTTGTTCTCAAATACAATCTATTCTCACTTACATACTATTCACAACTCTGTAACTAAATATTTTAATTTAAAAGAAATTAACAAACAGCTTGCACAGGAAAATGCAAAACTCCGTGAAAAACTGCCGGAATCGATGTATTCAAACACAATAGATCCTCAAACCATTCGGGATAAAACACATACACAACAATATGAGTTTATTCCAGCTGAAGTAATAAACAACAGTATACACAAACCTCACAATTATATTATTATAAATAAAGGAAGTCGTCACGGTATACACAAAAATATGGGCGTTATAAGCCCTCAGGGGATAACAGGAATTGTAATCTCCACTTCTCAGAATTTTTCTAAAATTCTTACTATTTTAAGTTCAAATCTAAAAATTAGTGGGCAATTACAAAACACTAATTTCTATGGTTCTGTACATTGGGACGGAAAACACTACAGAAAAGCACTATTAACCGAAATTCCCGTTCATGCACCGGTACAAAAAGGCGACACTGTAATCACAAATTCATTTTCCAACATTTACCCTACAGATATTAATATAGGTGTCGTGTCATCGGTTAAAAAAACAGAAAATGATAACTTTTATGATATTGAAATTGAGCTTTCTACAGATTTCAAAAATTTAGAACATGTGTATGTGGTACTCGATTTAATGAAAACAGAAAGAGAGTTACTCGAAAAAAGACAATAATACTACTATGGTACATATTTTTCAACATACAATTTTTCGGTTTATTAGTATTATTTTATTACAAATACTACTGTTTAATAATATCGTACTTTTTGATCATAGCGTACCATACATATATCTTTTATTAATTTTAATTCTTCCGTTCGAAACAAATAAGATTTTATTATTATTTATAGGTTTTTTAACCGGCTTCTTAATAGATATGTCGTTTAGTTCGTACGGAGTACATACAGGAGCAACTGTTTTAATAGCTTTTTTACGTCCTGCTATACTACGCTGGATTATTCCACGTGGCGGGTATATGCCAAATACTCAACCATTACTGAAATATTATGGTTTTGCCTGGTTTTTTAAATACGCTGCATTTACAATTATTATTCATCATTTTGCTTTATTCTTTTTATTTACATTTTCATTTGAAGCACTTGATGTATTTATGATTCGAATGCTTATTAATTCAGGCATTACATTATTTTTAATCGTATTAAGCCAATATTTTATTTTTAGAACTTAAATGGATTTATCGTATCGTAAATATATTGTTATTGCATTGTTCATTTCTGTATCAATTATTTTTATTGGTAGATTTTTTTTCATACAAGTTGTTGACACCTCTTATCAATTAGACGCAGCAAACAATTCGCAACGCTATATAGTTAAATACCCAGCACGAGGATTAATTTATGATAGAAACGGTAAATTAATTGTAGCAAATGAGGCTGCATATGATTTAATGGTAGTTCCAGGTCAAGTTTCTCAACTAGATACACTTGCATTGATTAATTTATTGAAAATTGATAAAAAGAAATTTATAAAAAATCTTTCAAAAGCAGCGAGCAATAGCTTTAAACCCGAAGCAGTAGTAAAACAAATAAGTGCAGAAACCTATATCAATCTTCAGGAAAACTTACACCGCTTTCCGGGTTTTTACGTACAAGTTCGTAATGTACGTAAATATCCATATAAATCGGCAGGTATATTATTGGGTTACATTCGCGAAGTTGATAAAACCGATATAAGCAACGATTCATATTATAAACAACGAGACTATATAGGTAAAAGAGGCATAGAACAAATTTACGAAAAACATTTACGAGGAGAGAAAGGCGGAGAATACCAGGTTGTAGACGTTCACGGTCGCGTAAAAGAAAAACTAAAAGGCGGGGAATACGATAAGCCATCAATACTGGGAAAAAGTATTACAACGACTCTAGATATAGATTTACAAAATTATGGTGAACGTTTAATGAAAAATAAAATTGGGTGTATTGTTGCAATTCAACCCTCAACCGGTGAGGTTCTTGCTTTGGTTTCGAGCCCGAGTTTCGATCCCAATATACTTGTTGGTCGTGGTCTTGCAAAAAATTTCAACAAACTAATATCAGATACACTATTCCCATTATTTAACCGTGCTATCCAAGGAGACCGATATCCACCAGGCTCAACATTTAAAGTACTCAATGCACTTGTAGGACTTGAAGAAAATATCATGTCGCAAGAAAACAAAATATCATGCAACATGGGCTATCGAGCAGGAGGACTACACGTTAACTGTCACGACCACCCTTCTCCGGTAAATTTAACACAATCTATACAAATGTCATGCAATACGTATTATTGTACAATATTTAGAGCAACATTAGATGCACAAAAATATGGTAGTGTAACACAAGGATATGAACAATGGCGAAAACACATTGCCTCGTTTGGCTTGGGATTACCATTGGGTATCGATTTACGAGGAGAACGACCGGGATTTATACCACAACCATCATATTACAACAGATATTACGGTGAAAACAAATGGAAATCTCTTACAGTAATATCACTTGCTATAGGTCAGGGGGAAATTAGCATGACGCCTCTTCAACTGGCAAATACCTCAGCAGCTATAGCAAACAGAGGATATTATTACACACCACATATTGTAAAACAACTAGAAGACACAACAATAGACAAACGATTCAAAATACGACATAATACAAGCATAGACCCCGAACACTTTAAGCCGGTAATAGATGGTATGCACAAAGTTATTCATGGAGGTGAGGGTGCTACAGCACGATATATATCTATTCCCGGAATAGAAATGTGTGGAAAAACCGGCACCGCACAAAATCCACATGGAGAAAATCACTCAATTTTTATGGCTTTTGCACCAAAAGAAAATCCCGAAATAGCTGTTGCTGTATATGTAGAAAATGCAGGATACGGAAGCACGTGGGCAGCTCCAATAGCTAGTTTAATTATTGAAAATTATTTAACAGATAGCGTTCATCGTTCAAGAAAATGGATAGAAAACAGAATGTTAGAATCAGATTTACTTTCAAAAGAAAAAGATGCAAACTAAACAATTAAACATACTCAATATTTTTAAACGAATAGATGGATTAACCGTCTTATTATACCTTGCATTAGTTCTCATGGGATGGTTCAATATTTATGCTGCGGTACTCAATGAAAATTCAACTGGCATATTTGATGTTTCATACAAATACGGCAAACAAATGCTTTGGATAATCGCATCTATTACCCTCGCTGTTTTTATATTGATTATAGATAGTAAATTTTATTCGATATTGTCGTATCCTGCATATATATTCATGCTATTATTACTGGCAATAGTAATTTTCATGCCTTCTACCAAAGGACAAAGTTCATGGTTTGCCTTAGGTGATTTTAAAATTCAACCTGCTGAATTTGCAAAAATCACAACAGCATTGGTGCTTTCCCGTTATTTAAGTGGATTCAATGTGCGACTCAACGAGTGGAAGCATATATACAGAATAGCAGCTATCATTGGAGCGCCGCTCGTATTAATAGCACTTCAACCCGATATAGGAACCACTCTCGTTTACGGTGTCTTTCTTTTAGTTCTATATAGACAGGGAATGTCTGGCTGGATACTTATTGCAGGACTTATTTCAATACTACTTTTCGTGTTTTCGTTTATGTTTACACCACTCTCTGTAAGTATTGTAATGCTTTCTATACTAATGATTATTTTAATTTTATCGATTATATATTATAAATTATCGGTTAAAATATTAATTATCTCATTATTAGCTTTTGGATTACCCTGGGCTGTAGTATATTATTTTAATATAGAATATTCAGAAATTGTATTGTTTCTAATAAGTTTTCTTGCTCTTATTATACCTCTATTTTTATATAGCTACCGAAATAAAATATCAATTTTATTTATATTATTTTTTGTTGGCCTAGGCAGTATTTCCTTTTCATATTCAGTAAATTATATCTTTAATAACATATTACAAGATCACCACCGAACACGTATTAATGTATTATTCGGATTAGAATCAGACCCTCAGGGAGTCGAGTTTAATGTTATTCAATCCAAAATAGCAATAGGTTCAGGAGGAGTAACTGGAAAAGGATATCTCCAGGGAACCCAGACTAAACATGATTTTGTACCGGAACAAAGTACCGATTTTATTTTTTGCACTGTTGGTGAAGAGTGGGGATTTGCCGGAACAAGTACTGTTATCATTTTATTTGTAATACTACTTATCCGATTAATTATTCTGGCAGAAAGACAACGATCAATATTTAGCCGTGTATATGGATATTCGGTTGCAGCTATTTTCTTTTTTCATATAATGATAAACATTGGTATGACTGTAGGATTAATGCCGGTAATAGGAATACCTCTTCCATTTTTCAGCTATGGGGGGTCATCATTATGGGCTTTTACTATTTTATTGTTTATATTCATAAAATTAGATTCAGACAGAGACTCATTAATCTATTAAAATTTTGTGGAGAATTTATTTTTTTGTACTTTTATTCTATTGTTTAATTTAAAAATCGCAATAACATGATTAACAAAGTTATTTTAATTGGAAATGTAGGAGCAGACCCGGATGTACGATATGTAAGTGACGGCATACCGGTAGCTCGCGTAAGGCTTGCCACTTCAGAAGTGTACATAAACAAGCAAAAAGAAAAAGTAGAAAATACCGAATGGCATAATATTGTTTTATGGCGCGGTCTTGCTAAAACAACAGAAGATTATGTTGTAAAAGGTATGAAATTATACATTGAAGGAAAAATCACGTATAGAACTTACGAACAAGATGGCGTAACAAAGTTTTTTACTGAAATTGTAGCAAACGATATGAAATTTTTGAGTAAGAAATCAGATGTTAATTCATCATCTTCTAACAATTCGGGTTCAAACACACAAAACAACAATAGCAACACACAAAACAATTCTGTTGCAGAACCTGATATTGATTTATCAAATCAACCTGATGATGATTTGCCATTTTAACATTCTAAATTAAATTACAAACTTTGGATCCTGACGCCTCGATACTATATATTTTTGACTTTGCAATAACATATACCCCTTTAAGTTTTAACATGCAATTAGGACTTATTTTTATAGGTATATTATTATGTTTTTCAGCCATCATTTCTGGCTCTAAAATTGCATATTTTTCATTATCTACTACGCAAATTCAAAAAATAAAAAAGTCAGGCACCAAACGTGCACAACTAACATTAAAGCACTTAAAACAACCACAATTGCTTTTAGCAAATATTCTTATCGGAAACAATTTTGTGAATATTGCAATTGTGGTTATTTCTTCTTATATATCTAATGTAATATTTGATTTTTCTCACCAGCCTCTACAAGGAACGCTTTTTATTGTAATAGTTGTAACATTTCTTCTGCTACTATTTGGTGAGATTATTCCAAAAATTTATGCACAGTATTTCGCTAAACAATTCAGCCTATTTATGGCATATCCTCTCCTCTTTTTACATAAAATGTGTAGCCCCTTTAGTTCTTTCCTAATGAAATCATCGTCCAGCATTAGAAATAAAAAAATACGTAAAAATTATATTTCTATGGACGACGTATCGGAGGCATTACAGGTAGCATCAGAAAATTTTGAAGAAGAGGAAAAAGATTTTTTAGAAGGTATCGTTAAACTAAAAAGCATAGACGTTACAACAATTATGCATCCGCGGGTAGATATTGTAGCAGTAGATATAGACTGGGATTTTTCTGAGGTACTCAAAATTATAACTCATGCTGGATATTCTCGTATTCCGGTATATGAAGAATCATTTGACACAATTAAAGGAGTATTGTATGTAAAAGATTTACTTATGCACTTGCAAAAACCAGCTGATTTTCGCTGGCAATCATTTATCCGCGAACCTTATATAATTCCTGAATCAAAAAAAATTGATGACTTACTCGAAGAATTTCAAATATATAAAGTGCACCTTGCAATAGTAGTTGATGAATATGGTGGCACATCAGGCATTGTAACTCTGGAAGATATTTTAGAAGAAATTATTGGAGATATACACGATGAATTTGACGATGAAGACCTACTTTACACCAAAATAAATGAGTTTACCTATATTTTTGATGGTAAAATTTCGCTTCATGATGTAATAAAAATATATGATTTAGATGATGATTTTTTTGAAGAAGATAAAGGTGAAGCTGACACACTTGCGGGACTGATTTTAGAAATTACCGGCGATTTTCCAAAACTATTTGAGGAAATACCATACAAAAACATTACATTTATAATTGAAGCAGAAAATAAAAGACGGATAAAAAAAATAAAAACAATTCTTCATTCAGAAAATAACACATAATGAAAAAACTACTTCTACTCCTACTATCATCTATTAGCATAATTTCTTGCGTTGAACGTTCCATTCATAAACCAAAACAACGTGGTTATTTTCGTATAGATTTACCACAAGAAAAATCAAAGTCATATTATTCATTTTCAAACGATACTTTTCCATATAACTTCAAACTTCCAACATATGCAAAAATTGCTATAGACAGTTCAAAATCAGCAGACCCTTATTGGCTAAATATTCAATATCCTGATTTTAACGCAACTATACATATTAGTTATAAACATATACAACAAAATGTTAATAAATTTGTTGAAGATGCTCATTTTCTTGCATATAAACATGATATAAAAGCTGAAGCTATACGAGTTCAGGAATTCCATTACGAAGACAAAAAAGTACATGGTCTTTTATTTGATATTAAAGGTGATGCCGCATCGGTAAAGCAATTTTTTGTAACAGACAGCATACAACATTTTGTTCGTGGAGCACTCTATTTCAATGTTCCGCCAAACAAAGACTCTTTAGCTCCGGTTATTTCATATATGCATAATGATATTGTTGAGTTAATTAGTAATTTTAAATGGAATCCTGAATTTAAACATACACAATAATGGCAAAAATATTAGTTACCGGTGGATTAGGATATATTGGTTCTCACACTGTTGTCGAATTAATTAAACACAAACACGATGTAATTATTATAGATAATCTATCGAATTCCGATATTATAATATTAGAAAAAATATATTCGATAACTAATATTATGCCGGCATATGAACAAGTAGATATATGTGATATGGAAAAACTAAATACCGTGTTTTCAACATATCCTAATATAGATGCTATAATACATTTTGCCGCTTTCAAAGCTGTAGGTGAATCTGTCGAAGATTCTTTGAAATATTATAAAAATAATGTCTCCGGTATGATACATATACTGCAATGTATGAAAACATATAATGTACCTCATATTATTTTTTCTTCATCATGCACCGTTTATGGACAACCTGCAGAACTTCCTGTAACAGAAAAAGCTCCGATACAAAAAGCCACGTCACCATATGGTAACACAAAACAAATATGCGAAGAAATACTATCTGATGCAATACATTCATATAACAGTTTTTCGGCAATAATACTCCGTTATTTCAATCCTGTAGGTGCTCATGAAAGCGGAATAATCGGAGAATTACCCAAAGGGGTCCCCAATAATTTAGTGCCATTTATTACTCAAACAGCTGCTGGTATACGTGATGAGTTAAAAATATTTGGTGATGATTACAATACGCCCGATGGCTCAGCTATACGCGATTATATATATGTTGTAGACCTTGCACGAGCACATGTAATTGCAGCCAACAGATTAATAACAAATTCAAACAAACGCGAATGCGAGGTGTTTAATTTAGGAACAGGTACAGGGGTTTCTGTTTTAGAAATGGTACACACATTTGAAAAAGCAACTGGCATACAAATACCTTATACTATTGTTGAGAGACGTGCTGGCGATATTGAAAAAGTATGGGCAGACACAAAATATGCAAACACCGAACTTGGATGGAAAGCAGAAACACCCCTCAAAAATATTTTAGCAAGTGCTTGGGAGTGGGAAAAAAATATTCGTCATATCATCTGAATTATTTAAATAAACACCCCAAAATATACAATAAGTAGAAAAAACCTCTACCTATTAACATTAAAACAACCTTCCAAAATCAAGGACAATTGCATACAAAAACAAAGCTAATATAATTGTCATACCAATTCTTTGGGCACGTTCGAGAAAATTATCACTGGGCTTTTTCCCGACTATTAACTCATATATCAAAAACATAAGATGGCCACCATCTAAGCCAGGAATTGGTAATAAATTCATAAAGCCGATAATAAGCGAAAATAAAGCAGTCAAAGACCAAAACCACTGCCAATTCCATGAAGTATCATATAATTTTCCCATAGACACAAAACTTCCCAATTGCTGAGACCCCTCTTTGGTAAAAATTAATTTAAGCTGCTTTACATAATACCACAAATTAGAAAACCCCATACTTACACCTGCAGGTATAGATTCTAATAAACCATACTCTCTTTGCTCAAAATCATATATCTGCTCAAGAGATTTTCTGTATACACCAATTTTTCCATTTTCTGATGGCATAATAGAAAGAGAATCCGGATAACCATGTCTGCGAATTTTCAAATACGTCTGTGTCTCAGCAAAAGAAGGTGCAACTTTCACAAAATCCATAAAAGAAGGTGTTGAGATTGTATCTATACCTATAATTTTATCATTTTTTCGCACACCCGCTTTTTGTGCAGGAGAATTATCTATTACAGAATCAGCAATAAAAGGAATAAAATTAGTAATGAACAAAGGATTTTGAGTTTCCAATAATTTAGATTGTAAATCATCCGGTAAATCAACCGTAACTTCACTTCCATTGCGCAATACAGTTACTTTATCAGCCTTGTCTATAACAATTTTAGACACAACATCTCCCAATTGTTCAGGAGTTTCACCATCAACAGAGAGAACAATATCACCGTGCTTAAGTCCGGCATCAAGAGCTAAAGAATCACAATATATACCATGTTCAGCATTTTCCATAGGTAAATATTTTTCTCCCCATACATATAATATTGCAGAGTATATAATAAAAGCAAGAATGAAATTAAATATAACCCCACCGGAAATTATCAAAAACCTCTGCCCTAATGTTTTAGAACGATACTCCCATTCTTTCGGTTTTTGAGATTTATGCGATTTATCCAAAGATTCGTCGATCATACCCGATATTTTACAATATCCACCAAAAGGCAGCCATCCGAGACCATAAGTTGTATCTCCTTTTTTGAATTTAAATAATGAAAACCAGGGATTAAAAAAAAGATAAAATTTTTCTACCCGGGCTTTAAATATTTTGGCAAACATAAAATGCCCCAATTCATGAATAAATACCAGAATAGAAAGACTTAATAAAAGTTGTATAGTTTGTATCATTATAAACACATTTAAATTATAGAACGAGCATATTGTATAGCCTCATTATGAGTTAACACATAATCATTGAGTTGAGGATTGGCTATAAAATCCACATAACTCATTGTTTTTTCTATTATTTCGGACATTTTACAAAATGATATTTTATCATGCAAAAATGCTTCTACCGCCACCTCATTAGCAGCATTCATTATACAAGGCATATTACCATTACGAGAAATAGCTTCAAATGCGAGAGCTAAATTTCTAAATACAGACATATCCGGTTTTTCGAAATTCAATTCCGGATAATCAAAAAAACTAAACCGGGGAAAATCTGCATATATACGTTCGGGAAAAGTTAACGCGTACTGTATAGGTAATTTCATATCGGGTAACCCCATCTGTGCTTTTACAGAACCATCCGAAAACTGAACAGCAGAATGCACAATAGATTGTGGATGCACAACAATTTCAATATCTTTCGGCTCAACTCCAAACAACCACTTCGCCTCAATCATTTCCAACCCCTTATTCATAAGACTTGCCGAATCAATAGTCACTTTATTTCCCATATCCCAATTCGGATGTTTTAATGCATCAGCTTTCGATATAGAGTTAAGCTGAGAAGAAGAATATGAACGAAATGGCCCACCGGAAGCTGTTAATACAATTTTCTCCGGCACATTACCATACGATAATTCACCGGTTAAACATTGAAAAATTGCAGAATGTTCAGAATCTATCGGTATTATAGAAGATGTATGTTTTTGTAGTAACATATCAACCAACTGACCAGCAACAACCAAGACCTCTTTATTTGCCAAGGCCACAACCTTATCATGCTTAATAGCCTCGATAACAGGCAACAATCCGGCATACCCAACCAAGGCCCCCACAACAATATCTATACAATCCATTGTTACAACATCGACCAAAGATTCTTCACCGGCAAACACTTTTATATCATAGGGATCAAGTTGCTCAAATACATACGCATAAAGTTCTTTATTACTAATAATTACTGTATTAGGAATATACTTTATTGCCTGGCGAATTAATAAATCCGCATTATTATGAGCAGTAAGAACCTCTACAACAAATCGTTCCGGATTTTTGTCTATCACTTCAAGTGTCTGAGTTCCAATAGAACCAGTAGAACCTAAAATAGCTATATGTTTTTTCATCTATACACGTTCAATTTAAAAAGATATATATTCTTCCGGATTAACGGGCACCCCATTTTGCCACAATTCGAAATGTAAATGCGGACCACTGGTTATTTCTCCGGTATTTCCAATAACAGCAATTCCTTCACCAGCTAGAACTTTATCTCCTGTTTTTTTCAATAATTTTGAAACATGTTTATAAAAAGATAAATAATTATTTTCATGCTGTACTCCTATCACATAACCTGTTTCTAAAGACCACGCCTCTAATACGACAGTTCCACCCAATACAGATTTAATTATTTCATCTTTATCAGCAACAATATCAACAGCCCAATGAGAATTTGCAGAAAATTTCTGAGAAACTATTCCGGTAACAGGAGCTATAAAATTATCAGTAAATACTTTTGTCCTTATAAATGTTTGCGGATTATCAGCAATATTTATTTCTTCATATTTCTTTACTTCCTCACGCAGAATAGAATCATACACCGAACGCTCAAACGATACATCCTGAGAGTGTTGCAAAGCACTATCCGGTTCGTAAACATATTGCGGTGGAGTTTCTCCACGCAAAATATCCTGCAACACCGCCAAATACTTTTCCTGTACTTTTAATTTATATGCCAGAGAATCAGTTTTAATAGCTGTTTCAACTATCTTTTGCCGTTCTTCGAGTTTAGGATAATTGGGAATTACATACTCTTTAAGAGGAGTATACGCTATTAACACATAAGCCAATAAAATTAGTATAACTGAACTAAAACCAAATAAAAAAAACACATTTAATCTCGTTAATCTATAAGATAAAACTTCCTCAAACGATTCATCATTATATATAACCAGACGATACTTATCAAGTAATTTTTTAAATCCTTTTCTTTGATTTGTCTTTTTGGTTTGTTTTTTCATTTGATAATTTTACAAACTTTTATTTGTCATAACTTGCCTTATCATAATTTAAAAAGCTATTGATTTATCTCAACACATTACTCTAAAAATCATTGTAATATATATTTCAACACATGTGCTAATCAACAATAGATATTATGTAATAAAAATAAACACAAATATACAATTTTTAATCGTCAATCCGACACTATCATACCGTCTTCCATTGAAACTATTCTATCAGACAATTCAGCCAACTCATTATCGTGAGTTACAATCACAAATGTTTGATTAAACTCTGCCCGCAGAGAAAAAAACAACTCGTGGAGTTCAATTTTATTTTTCGAATCGAGATTTCCGGATGGCTCATCTGCAAAAATAATAGCAGGGTTGTTTATAAGAGCCCGGGCTACAGCTATACGTTGCTGTTCGCCACCCGATAATTCACCTGGTTTATGATTCATACGATGCGAAATATGTAAAAAGTCTAACAACTCCTTTGCTCTCAATTCCGTTTGTCGTTTTGATTTTCCATAAAAAAAAGCAGGAATACACACATTTTCAAGTGCTGTAAATTCCGCCAATAAATGATGAAATTGAAACACAAATCCAATATTTTCGTTTCGAAAACGAGCCAATTGCTTTTCATTCATACGTGATATATTGGTATCTAAAACTGATACTTCACCACTATCTGCATGCAATAAAGTGCCTAATATTTGCAATACAGTTGTTTTTCCTGCTCCACTGGGACCAACAATAGACACTATTTCTCCTTGTTCTATCGCTATAGATACATCATCTAATACTTGTAAAGATCCATAGGATTTGATAATATGTTGTGCGTTTATAACCATGTTGAAGATTCAATAAATGTAACATTATAAAATAATGCAATTATATATATACAATACAAACTTAAAAAAATGAAACCTTTTATTCGAGTTATTTTAACTTTATATAAAGGTAATATAAAAAATAATAAAAGCATGCTGACTAAACATACCATAATAATATCGACATTATACCGAAAAACAAAGTCGGATATTTCTATCGGTTTTATAATGCCGGTAATACCAAGAACAGCACCAACATTAAAAATATTTGACCCTATAAGATTGCCAACAGAAATATCAATTTGTTTTTTTATCGCAGCTATTATAGATGTAGATAACTCAGGAATGCTCGTACCAAATGCAATTAACGATATAGAAATAATACGTTCATCCACCCCAAAATAGATAGCAATTTCAGATGCACCATTTACCAGAAATTCGGAACCCACACTCAATGCAACACATGCACCAAGAGCAATTAATGATGCTTTCCACATAGGTATAACAGGTGGGATGCATTTATTGTTGTCAGCACGATGATCAATATTTTTTTGACGTAAAGACCTATAAATAAAAAGTAATAAAATTGTAAATAATACACCAGCCTCAAGTCGCGATAAATTGTTATCAATAAAAAAAAATAAAAGCAACACCGTTGACAAAAACATAACAATCCAATCTTGTAAAATAGACTGACTTACTATCTTTATAGGATAAATTATGGAAACACAGGCTAAAACCAAAGCTATATTGGCTACATTAGAACCTAATACATTTCCCAAGGCAATATCTGCATGCTCAGAAATATTTGCATCTAAACACACAAACAATTCCGGTGCAGATGTTCCAAAAGCAACTACTGTCAAACCTACCACCATAGAAGAAAGACCATAGTGCCGTGCTATTTGCACACTACTTTTTACAAGAAATTCTCCTCCAACTACTACAAAAACAAGACCCGACAAAAGAAAAATAACAGGGATTATCATATATTAATAATTTAATGACATAAATCAGTTCCCCAATTTATATGACCACGCCCCCTTCGACACTTATGAGCTCGCTTAATTTCAATTACCCGCCAAATTACATCTTTACGTTCGGCCGTTACTACATACTTATATGCCTCTATAGAATCATCTTTGATATCTGAATGAATTAAAGTAATTATATACGTATGAGATTTATTACGTGCTTTTTTCCAACTTACCTCAACAGACTGATTATCAGAATACGGATAAATAACACGCATTAACTCTTCAGGTTTTGTAATCGACTTATCTGATGCTTGTATAGATTTATTTATTCCCTGTGGCGAAATAGTTTCATAACTCGTTCTACATGAAATTATGCTTACAGGTATAAAAATACCTATAAGCATAAACTTCCATATAATATTATTACCGCTGTTGTTGTTGTTTTCGGCTTTCGAGAATATCTTTAAGCGAAAATCCCGGTTCCACTCGACTCCACTCATATTCTATTTTTTCTAAAAATTCAGAATCACTTCGTCCAATCGCAAATTCCGCAACTCGTAAAACCGACTGCATATAACGTTGTTCTTCAGATTTAACTAGTTTTTTAAACTCAGGACTTAACGATTTAAACCATTCTAACTCATCAACTAAATTTTGCACATAAATTAATATTTCTTCATTGCCTAATTTATCTGCGTCTATTAAATAATAAGCATATGCCGTTGTTACAACGTTTTGATCCATATACGGATATTGCCAATCAGGCATTATTTGTTTTAAGCGTTTCAAAACTTGCAATGCTGAATCTTTTTTATTCTCTTCTGCAAGATTTATTGCCAACTGATTAAACATTGAACGAACACCAACGACACGCGTTGTTCGCTGATTAAAGTGAGATATATGTACAGAAGAATCACCCATACCTCCCCACTGATATTTATTCATTAAATTATCATATAAAATATCAGTATCAGAATACGGCGAATTCATATTTCTACTTTTTACCGGCACAAATTTATACGCAAATCCATCATACCGTAAATACTTTTCGAGTCCTAAATCACGTGCAGACATTGGATTGGTGAAATATAAAGGTCGATCCCACGTATACCCATCCAAAATATCATAAATTAATAATTTATTTTTATAAATAGATGATTCGCGATCATTTTGCGTTATCTCAAAAGTAATACGGGGTACTATTTTGTTGCTATCGGCTTCGGCAACAACCTGCTTTTTGAGAACTTGTTCTTTATCTACCGGTATATATAATTTTCGAGCCGGGAAAAAATTATATTCATCACCCATAAAATCAGTTAACATGCTATCATCACGCACAATTTCCATTGCGTCGGAAATAGTAACATGTCGATTTTTGGTAAAACTTGATTCCTGAACACGCACCACATCACGAACACCTTTAGCCACCTGATCAGGTGTAAGTTTTGTAGGTAATGGTTCAGACGTATACGTTTTTCTCATCATTTGTTGAGAATACCAATCGGTAGACAACAAGGGAGAACATAATACCCGCTGATCAAGACCTATTTCTTCAGTTTCCTGAATATACCATAATGGGAACGTATCATTATCACCGGCGGTAACAATCATACTATTCGGTTCGAGCGTATGCATATAATTTTTTGCAAACTCACGTGCAAAATACTTATCGGATCTGTCATGATCGTCCCAATTTTCTGCAGCAAGAAGAACAGGAATTGGCAATGTTACTAAAAACGCAAGTGCGGCACTTGTTTTACTGTTTTTGAGATAATTTTTACCAATTTCGTAGAGCCCTAATACACCAAGCCCCATCCAAATAGCAAAAGCATAAAAGGAACCTGCATACGCATAGTCACGTTCACGAGGCTGATACGGAGTTTGGTTAAGATACACAACAATAGCAAGTCCGGTCATAATAAACAAAATAAGGACAACAAAGGCATCTTTTCGGCGTGTTCCTGCATGATAAATCAACCCAAACAACCCAAGCAATAACGGAAGCATATAGTACGTATTGCGAGCCGGATGATTTTTTGCTTTTTCTGAAATGTGTGTCTGATCTCCTACAAACAACCTATCAATAGCATTAATTCCACTAATCCAATTCCCGTTTACAAGCTCGCCATGACTTTGTACATCATTTTGTCGACCCGCAAAATTCCACATAAAATAGCGAACATACATATGCCCTATTTGATAGGTAAAAAAGAATTTCAAATTTTGACTAAATGTAGGTACTTCATATTCCCCACCAGATTGCGAATGTCGCTCTTTTTCGTATACTATTGATTTCGTATTTACACCTTCTTCAATTCCACCCCAACGTTTGTATGCACGCACATGATTAGATTCCCGACTATACATTCGTGGGAAGAATGTCGTAAACTCAGAAGCCCATACATACTCAATACCATTGTTTACTTCCTCATATTTATCACCCCGAGGCGTATATGTTATTTTTTCATTCATATTTGCAGATCCATCATCATTCCAATCTGGAGCAGCATTATAATACGGACCGGATAATAATGGATGTGAACCATATTGTTCACGATTCAAATACGAAAGCAGTGAAAACACATTATCCGGTGCGTTTTCATTCATTGGCGGATTAGCATTAGACCGTATAACAATCGCAGCATAGGAAGAATACCCTATCATAATAACAGCAGCAGCATTTACTATAGTATTTAATGCCCATGGATTTTTCTTACCGGTATAATACACTAATCCAAAAACACCTGCCAAAATTAGCATTCCCAGAATAATCGATTCAGTCATAAAAGGAATACCAATAAGCAAAGCAACAACAGAAACTGCAATACTTTGAATTTTAAGAGGTGCTTTTTTATGGGTAACTATCATACCATACACCAATGCCGCTATGAGCATAAGTATATATATAATTAATCCCGAATGAAATGGCATTCCCAATGTATTTACAAAAAACAACTCAAAATACGATGCAAATTTCACTGACCCTACAATAATACCCCACATCATAAAAGAGATAAGCATAAAAGAGATTAAACCAGCAATAATAATCCCCTTAGTAGACACAGTATTTTTTTTGAAATAATATACATATACAATAGCAGTAATTGTTAATAAGTTCAATAAGTGAGCACCGATAGATAAGCCCATTAAAAATGCAATCAATAAAATCCATTTATCAGACCAAGGTTTATGTGCAACATTTTCCCATTTTAAAATAGCCCAAAACACAACAGCTGTAAACAGAGAAGATAAACCATATACCTCTGCTTCTACAGCCGAAAACCAAAATGTGTCGGTAAAAGCATACGATCCTGCACCAATTAAACCCGATGCAAATATTACAAATAAAGATGTTGCTGACAACTCCTGCGAAACAAAAAACTTTTTGGCCAAATGTGTAATTGTCCAAAACAAAAACATAATAGTTGCACCACTAGCTATAGCGGTAAGTATATTTATTGACTTTGCTATCATTTCCAAATTATCACCAGCAAACAAGGCAAAAAATCGTCCAAGCATAAGATATAAGGGAGCTCCCGGTGGATGACCAACCTCTAACTTTGAAGCTGTTGCTATAAATTCACCACAATCCCATAAACTCACTGTAGGCTCCAAGGTTAACAAATACACCAACGTAGCACCTGCAAAGGTTAACCAACCTATTAAAATGTTATAAAAAGAAAATGACTTTTTCATATAATTATTTTTTTTAATTTTTCAAAAATTATAAGGAACTCACCATAATTACCGATTTTGATTCTACATACATCGCAATTTTATTTATAATATTACAACACATCTATAGTTTGCTTAATCATTAATTATAGTAAAATTCATATACTCATTATTAATTGTTTTTCAAGTGTCATATCTTACCTCATCATGAAATGCATTGTAATTCTATAAAATAGTGCAGCTCTAAAATTATCATTACAATATATCGCTAAATCATAATTCGGTTCATCATGATATGTTATAAATTTTCACAAAAATAAACAAAGCAAAACAGATTACATAAAAAAAAGTACTATTTTACTCAAAAGTATTCCACCCTTGTGCTTTTAAGGTAACTCTATCACCGGAACGAGATATCATTGATAAGCTTTTTTCTTGTTCCACAATATTACCTATAACGGCAACCCCTTTTATTTTTGACACCTCATCATAAGCATCGAGAGGTACAGTAAACAACAACTCATAATCTTCTCCACCATTCAAAGCAGGAATTATTGGTTCTACCTCAAATTCCGAAACAGTTTGAGAAGTTTCTGCATGTATTGGTATTTTCTCTTCATAAATCTGACAACCAACTTTACTTTGCATACAAATATGAAACAACTCAGAAGATAATCCATCAGAAACATCAATCATAGCTGTTGGAAGAATTGAATGTTTTCGCAATTCTTCAATAATATCTTTTCGTGCCTCAGGCTTCAAATAACGCTCCAGAACATACTCATACCCATCCAATTGAGGCTGTGCGCCACCTGTTTGTTCAAAGACAGTCTGTTCGCGTTGCATCACCTGCAAACCACTATAAGAGGCACCTAAATCACCCGTTACACAGATTAAATCATTTTTTTGTGCAGTATTTCTGTACACTATCTCATTTTTAGCTACAGAACCTATCGCAGTAACGCTAATTGCCAAGCCAGTTAATGATGCACTCGTATCACCACCTATTAAATCAATATTATATGTTTCACACGCCAATCGAATACCTTCATACAATTCCTCAATAGCTTCTACAGTAAACTTTGCAGACACAGCAATACTAACAGTAATAGACTCAGGAATGGCATTCATTGCAACAACATCAGACAAGTTTACTGTAACAGACTTAAAACCAAGATGTTTTAATGGAGTAAAAGATAAATCAAAATGTATTCCCTCCATTAATAAATCAGTGGTAATAACCGTATATGTTTCCGCATCTTTTTCTAAAACTGCACAATCATCACCAACCCCCAAAACAGTCGAAGGTTTTTGTAATGCCCGAAATTGGTCGGTAATCCGAGAAATTAATCCAAATTCACCTAATTCTTCTAAAGTAGTTTGTCGCCCCATAATTAAATAATCAATTTATATTTTTTGTATTTTCTGAACATAATGCACCGTACCACAAGATACTATTACAACATATACACCTTCTTGTAAAAAATTCAAATCATCTATCTCATATTCTGTAACATAAGAAGTTAATGGAATCTGTTCAGAAACCATAACTTTACCCATCGATGAAAAAATTTGTATCTGTAACGTATCATAATCAGCATATAGTATATCAAATTTTAATTGAGATGAAAAAGGATTTGGATATACACGTGCATATTGCAATAAAGATTCATACAATTCTAACCGCAAATATTTACGTGCTTTTTGAAAATCCGGAATACCATACCCATATAAATCATTGGGTGTATGAAATAAATGAGACGAAGCAATTACTGCTTCACGAATTTTTTGCGGCGGCACATCCGGAAACTCTTGCCATAAGCAAGCAACCATACCGGTCATAAGCGGTGCAGAAAAAGATGTTCCACCACTTGCCTGTTCTACATTACCAGCAGCTTGCATAACAGCAGGACGCACCCCCAATGTTGCGACCTCCGGCTTTACTCTATCATCAACAGAAGGACCTCTGGAGCTGAAAAAAGCAACAGTACTATCTCTATTAATAGCACCAACTGTAATAATACTATCTGCATCAGCAGGAGCTGTTATATAACGCCAATCACTATGCCCACTATTTCCTGCACTTGTTACCAGCAACATACCTTTTGCAGCAGCAATTTGTGAAGCTTGTGATATACGAGCAGACTGTCCATTCATATCATCATATGAATAATCCATAGAATCCTCATCAAATGTACTATATCCTAAAGATGTATTTATCACATCAGCACCAGCACTATCTGCAAATTCTATAGCAGCAATCCAATTTTCTTCTTCAACAGGGTATTCTGTTGCACCCTCTTCGGTTCGCAATAACAAATATTCGGCTTGAGGTGCCGTACCAACCATTTTCCCGGACACATATCCGCCAATAAGCGACAACACAGCTGCACCATGATTTGCCTCCTCAAACACATCAATGTTTTTCCCTGAAAAATCTTTATATTCAATTATTTGATTATTCTGCCACAAATGCTGAAAAACCTGAGCTGAATCAACATGCAAAAAACCGGCATCAAGAACAGCAATACGCATCCCTTTACCCATATATCCATCCTTATGCATATCTATGCCATTTACTATAGCTATTTGATCGTACGAAATACCATAAAAACTTTCAGCAGAAAGCATAGAAATATCAGTAAATCGGTGTGTTTTAGGTGTTACCGTATCTGCCAAAGTTACACGTTGAGGATGTGCTTCTGTTAATTGAGCAACACGCACACACTCGCGTACAAAAGGTAATTTTGTAATCTTTTGTACAACTTTATGTTCATGCACAGAATCTACTGCTATCACAATTGAGTTAAACCATTTTGAAGTATTGCACAAAGTCGTATTATAGGTAAGTATTGTATCTATATACCATTGATTGACAGGTATATCATTGTGCGTAACAGGAATAGAAAAATTATCACGTCTTTCCAATGCTCTTAAACTAAGAAATTCCTCTGGTTTATGAATTGAATATACGGAACTGTCTTTATCTGTAAAAGAAACTCGATACCGAGAACCAGTTTGAGCAAACATACAATTTGCAACAAAAAACAACACTATACATATTAAAATATGTTTCATATTTTTATTTATTAATTGTAATTGTCATAATTTTTGGTCTCATCATGACAATAAAAAAGCCACCAATTTGCAAAAGGTGGCTTTTTTTATATGTTTATTATATTTGTCATAACTTAATCTGCAATTTCAGCAGAATAGAGCTCACCATAAAATTTAACCTGAACACATTATAAAAATAATTACAAAGTGCGAAATTCACTATTTTTAAATCATGGCTCGACTCATATGTGCATAAATTATTTTCAATGTTTATGACGTGTTTCAAAGTTTTCACCGAGATAAAACCGCCATACATCTAAAATTATGCTGAAAACAAACTACACAACATAAGAACCTTTAAAACAGGTATACATTACATTATACCCATGGCACACTATAGCTCGATTATTTATAATAATTGATTATGAAACGACGAAAAACCAGCATATTTACCCTCTTTAGGGAAAACAGTAATAACTGATATCATTTTTTTGTTAGCAATTATTTTTTGTTCGGTAGCACCAAACATATAATCAGTTATTTCCAGTTTACGCAAAGTAGTAATTAATATTGCATTCGCATTTATAGAATCGGCATAATCAACAACATTTTCAGAAAAATCTTTTTTCCCTTCATCATCTACTTGTACATACTCAATTTTATTTTTTTCTAACACACTTTTTGCATATACTAAATTAGAATAAATATTTTTCTTAAGTGCCGGATCTGTCGCTTTTTGCACATATAAATAAATTTTTGATTTGAAATATTTATTCAAATAAATTGCCCACACAACTTTTTGTTTGTCCTCTTTTTTATAATCAATTGGGAACATAATATTTTCAAAATGTTCATCTTTAGGAGGACGTTGTACTACAATAAACGGCATTTTTGACCCCTCAATAACCTTAAGCGCCCAACTACCGGTTAATTTTTGCACACCTTTAATGCCATGCGTACCCATAAAAACAAATACAGCCTCTAAAGAATTGGCCACATCTGTAATAGTTGTAAAAATACTTCCTTCTTTTACAATTGCTTCAGGTTTAAAATCATATTTCCTTTCCGCATCTTCTATTACAATTTCTAAGCGTCTTTCAGCCTCTTCAATTTCTCGTTCTCTTTCTACTATGTGTAAAAGAGAAACTCTTGACCCAATTACTTTTGCAAATCGAATAGCATGTTGCATTGCGTAATCAGCAACTCCTGAAAAATCCCATGCAACTAAAATTGTTTTATCCTTATGTTCCATATATATTTTATTAAAATTTAGTACATTTGAAAATATTTTCTAAATTAAAGTTTAAAAATAATACAAAAAAGTAACTTGAGAAACATAATTTACATACTTTTTTTAATTTTATTTCCATTTTCTGGAGTTTTTTCACAAACAATAGAGCTTGGAGTACCTTTTTATGAAAATATTTCACCAAAAGAAATTGGGTACGGAGGCGATAATTTCACCATAACCCAAAATATGAACGGTACAATGTATTTTGGTAACTTTAATGGTATACTTTCATATAATAACTTGTCGTGGGATTTAAAAAACTTTAATGGTAAA
The DNA here is from genome assembly GCA_046482735.1 of Bacteroidales bacterium. Classification (GTDB taxonomy): domain Bacteria; phylum Bacteroidota; class Bacteroidia; order Bacteroidales; family UBA1715; genus JAQICB01. Next base: position 81,778 of record JAWOEL010000130.1, read on the forward strand.
CCAATTTTATATAGAGATAAAGTTGGCCATATTTATATAGGAGGATATAATAAAATTCAGGAAATATCTTTAGATAACAATGGAAATACACATTACAAAAACTTAGTTAATTCATCTTCTGCTTATTTCGGACAAATTTCTTCCATTGAAACGTTTAGAAATCGCCTTTTCTTTATAGCAAACGACACATTATACAAAATATCAAAGAAAACTGTTGTACCAATACACTCAGACTCTATACATTTAAAAATTTTCACCGAAAGAGATGCATTATTTGTTTCTACCTCCAAAAATCTTTACAAATACGATTTTGACAAACTTATACTCACACAGTATAATGACTTTTTTAGAGACAAGCCGGTATATGATATTTTTAGATTCACCAATTGTATTATTTTTAGAACCCAACATGCTTTTTACTCTGCTTCTCACGATAATCAAATAGAAAAATTTACAACAGAAATTGATTCTGATTTATCATTATTCGGATATAATTGTTCAGAACGCCTTTCAAACAACACTCTAGCCATAGGAACAAAAAACAATGGGCTTTATTTTGTTGATAAAAACGGAAACCTGATAAATTATTTAAACGTTCAAACTGGTCTTTTTGACAATACAGTTCACGATTTATTTGTTGACGAATCGGACAACCTCTGGGCAGGATTCAGCAATGGTATTGCCCGCATAGAAGTTCCATCTGCTTTTACATATTTTACTGCACGCCAAAATATTCATGGATCGGTACACAGCATTGTTCGGCACAATGGATTTATGTATTTCGGAACACAAAAAGGTATTTTCAAACTAACCCGAACCGGTACTAATCATGAAACTTTTCAAACAATTTTTCCAGAACATGTTTCGTGCAATACTCTCATATCATATAAACAAACTCTATTTGCCGGCACCAACAAAGGATTATATGCAATTTCTGAATCGGAAACACAGAAAATTTCCGATTCTCCAATATCAGCAGCATGCATTTCTCTAGACTCAAGTTCAATTATATACACAGACAACAACCATATTTATACTGTATCAATATCAGAAACCGAACAATACCTCCAGAAAACAAATACATACGGACCGGTTAATGGTGAAATACAATCTATTTCGCAAGATAAAAATGGAACAATTTGGATTGGCACCTATTATAATGGTATATATAAAATTTCTGATAATAGATTACAAAAATCTCATGAACGTGGGTTGCCCGAAAATATAGAATGGATAGAAGTATTTCATACATCACAAGGCACGTTATTTTCTTCGACCGAAGGGCTCTATAAATATGATAGTAATATTGATGTTTTTTACGCTGACAACACTATTCCTCGCCCAACTATTCATAAAAATTCTCGCGTACGCTGCGTTGTTGAAGACGAAAACAAAAATATCTGGCTTACCTTTGCATCAGAGGGACTATACAAAAATAAAATTGCTGTTGCATGGCATACTCCGGGGCTCAATAGATATACACTTATAACATCTCAATTCAACAAACTCTCTTATTTTATTTGCAATACTATTTTTCCAGACAAAAATTCTGTGGTATGGTATGGTGGTTTTGATGGACTTGTACGTTTAGACTTTAAACAATTATCAAACAAAAAACAGCCTTTAGATACTTATATTCACAATATTACTATTGGTAAAGATTCAATTTTACATAATTACAAAAAATCTGGAGGTACTAAAAATGTTCAGATACCCTACACTCACAATTCTATTCGATTTGACTTTGCATCTCCAATTTATGAAAACCATAATGAAGTAACCTATAAATACCGATTAAAAGGATTCCAAAAAAATTGGTCTCGAAAAACCAGTGCAAATTATAAAGAATTCTCTAACCTCCCGGCAGGAAAATACACCTTTGAAGTTCATGCTGTCGATGCTAATGGAAATAACGCAAAAATTGCAACATTTCATTTTAAAGTTACACAACACCCCCTCTTACGATGGTGGGCTATAATCTTTTACATTATTATACTTTCTTCGATAGTTGCTCTCATATTACGATGGCGGGCATATCAATTTGTGAAAGAAAAATCCAGATTAAGCAATATTATAAAAGAACGAACAGAAGAATTACTTATCGAAAAAGAAAAAACTGAGGTTCTGCTCAGTAATATTTTACCGGAAGAAACAGCTAAAGAGTTAAAAGAAAAAGGCAGAGCAAGCTCCATGCGCTTTAACATGTCTACCATACTTTTCTCCGACATTCACGGATTCACAAAAATTGCAGAAGAAATGACTCCGGATATTTTAATAAATGAGTTGGATAAATTCTTTTTGGAATTCGACAAAATTGTAGAAAAACATAATATAGAAAAAATTAAAACTATTGGAGATGCCTACATGTGTGCAGGTGGGATACCACAAAAAAATACGACAAACCCCATTGAAGTAGTAGTAGCAGCTCTGGAAATGCAGTATCGTATAAAAAAACTTCAGGAAGAATCAAATCTCATCGGAAAAGATTACTGGGGGCTACGTATAGGTATACATACCGGACCTGTTATTGCCGGTGTGGTTGGTAGTAAAAAATTCTCATATGACATTTGGGGCGACAGTGTAAATACTGCAAGCCGAATGGAATCGTCCGGTGAGGTTGGTAAGGTTAATATTTCCGAAAGCACATATACTCTTATACAAGACTTTTTTGACTGCGAATATCGCGGCAAATTACCGGTAAAACATAAGGGCGAAATTGATATGTACTTTGTGAAAGGTTTTAAAACAAAATATACCGATGACCCGCTACGTATATTCCCAAATGATACGTTTAACTTCAAATTTCTTTTATTAAAATTTGAAGATTTACAAGAAATGATGTTTGAACGATTCGAAAAAGAACTTCCCAAGAATTTACTGTATCATAATCTTAAACACACTATTGATGTTGTAGTACAAACTGAAATAATTGCTCTCGAAGAACATGTGAGCGATGAGGAAATGTTTTTACTCAAAACAGCTGCTCTTTTTCATGATTCTGGATTTTTGCTGGGATATGAAGAACACGAAGAAATGGGTGTTCAATTGTGTCGAAATATTTTACCGAAATATAATTATTCCGAAGAACAAATTAATAAAATATCAAACATAATATTAGCAACACGCCTACCCCATAAACCTCACAATCATCTCGAAAAAATAATGTGTGATGCTGATTTAGATTATTTAGGTAGAGATGATTATTTCCCGGTCTCGCGCGATTTATACCGAGAATTAATTGAGCAAGGAATAATTAATAAAAGCGAATATGAATGGAATAAAATGCAAATTAAATTTCTGCAAAACCATCGCTTTTTTACCGAATCTTCAAAAAGAAGACGAAACGAAAACAAAAATAAGCAAATACAAAAACTGCAAGAGCAAACTCGCAGCTTCTCTAATATAAAAAATAATTAATACTATGATAAATTGGGCACATCTTCCCTTTGCGTATCACAAAACGCACACAAATGTTCGAAGTGTATATGCAAACAATACCTGGGGAGCTCTAACATCACACACAGACGAAAACCTTTCTATACATATGGCAGCCTCATGCCTACATTACGGACAAGAATGTTTTGAAGGTTTAAAAGCATTCCGGGGAAAAGATAATACAGTTCGAATTTTTAGATGGGAAGAAAATCTTAAAAGAATGAACAAATCTGCAAACAGACTTTCAATGCCATCTATACCCGAACACATTTTTAAACAAGCACTCATACAAGTAATTCAAGAAAATAAAGAGTTCATCCCTCCTTACGGGACCGGGGCATCATTATATTTCAGACCATTACTTATCGGTTCTTCTGCACGCTTAGGGCTCAGTCCGGCCGACGAATATATGTTTGTTCTGTTTTGCTCTCCTGTAGGTCCATATTTTAAAACAGGTATAAAACCTGTTAAAATTATTGTTGAACGAGAAACAGACAGGGCTGCACCTCTGGGAACAGGCAATGTGAAAGTTGGTGGTAATTATGCACCTGCGTTGTCTACAACACAAAGAGTTCAAAAATTAGGATACAGCTCTGCACTTTATCTTGATCCAAAAGAGAAAAAATATATAGATGAATGTGGTCCTGCTAATTTTTTTGGTATAAAAAATAATACATATATAACTCCGCAGTCGGAATCAATTTTAGAATCTATAACCAATAAAAGTCTTCAAACAGTAGCTTCTGAAATATTAGGTCTTTCCGTAGAAAAACGCAAAGTACCTCTTGAAGAATTGGCAGATTTTGAAGAAACTGCCCAATGTGGAACCGCAGCTGTACTAACTCCTATATACGAAATATACGACCCTACTACAAATATCCGGTATACATATGGAGATGAGAAAACTACAGGAAAAATATGTTCTGAATTATACAAAACCCTCTACGGCATACAAACCGGAGATATTACAGATTCATTCGGATGGAATACACTTGTCGAAATATAACTAACTATCTGCTCTTACTAATCATATGTTTAGTAGGCCAATCATATGTTTACTCGCAGTCATATATAATAGAAGATGCAACCATATCTAAAAAAGATCGTGATAGTTGTCTTACATACGTGCACCCTATAAGCTCGATAAAGCTATATTCAACAGATTCTATTAATTTCTCAGAGTGCCTTATAATTACTGATTCTTCATCATATACGCCACACAAAAATGAATACACATCTTCAGATACTGCATGGTCACACCTAATTGTATTCTCATCCCCTCAGAAATTTGTGCATATTCAAAAACCAACTAACATATCGGTTAGTGCTCGGAGTATCTATGTTCAACCATTACAACTCAACAATACACATAACTCAAAACAATTTCTCGGAGAATCCTGTGCTTCATTGCCTCACATAATATATCAGGACGAATGGCGAGTTGGGCTGCCCGAACCAGATTATACCCGCATACGTACCGAAACAAAACATATAATTATTCATCACTCCGCTGGTTCAAATAATCAAACAAATTATACTGATATTATTCGAAATATCTATATTGACCACACAACCAACAATGGTTGGGATGATATAGGTTACAACTATCTAATTGCCCAAAATGGTGCTATTTATGCAGGCAGAGATCCAGGTGATTATGAACAAGATATGGTGCAGGGGGCTCATTTTGTAGGCAAAAATGCACATACACTTGGCATATGTATATTAGGAAATTACGAAGAGGTACCTGTGCCAGATACTGCATATCAATTGCTGCAAAAACTAGTTTCTTGGAAATGTGGCAAAGATTCTCTCCAACCACTTCTTACTGCATACCACCCTGCAAACAGCAATTTACCTGTTATAGCCGGTCACCGAGATGGAGGAGCTACCCTATGCCCAGGCGAGCATCTATATGAAATATTACCAATATTACGAAACGAAGTTGCCGATTCTCTTAGGCAATGTGGATATACAATTGCAACGGAATTATCAAACATTTCAACACAAAAACATGCTTCAAGAACATATTCAATTTCTCCCAAAGACCTCTGCTATGTTTACTCTATAAATGGCCAATTAATTACGATAGATATTTTTGCACGAATTAAGGCATATACACATAACCAACGATATATCGTTGTTCCACAAAAATTTATTGCGGAATAAAATAAAAATCCTGCGACAAAGTCATAGCCTCAGACTCAGGAATTATTTCTAAGGAATTATTTCGCAACACAGCACAATCATAATTCATATTATGAAACAAGTTGATAACCTTATGTCTATTTTCCACTCCACTTAATTCTGACTGCACAAGCGGACGAAACTGTGTTATAGTCTGTGTCATGTTTTCAAATACTACCGACTCATAACCTTCTACATCACATTTTATAAAATGTAATTCAGACAAATCTGCAAATAACGCATCAGGATTACGCATTTCCACATTAAAGAAATGTACATATTTCTCTTGTGCTATACTTGCTATTTTTGTCATACCATGATGCAACCTGCCATTTTTTTCGGGCATACCCATTTGCACTATAGAATCCTCTTCACCAAGAGCATATGGTAATAACTGAACATGTTTTTTTTTATGTGGTTGTATGTTTTTTTTCCAAATTTCACCAAACAAAGGGATAGGTTCCACAGCATACACGTGTCCGGTCTCTCCAACTAAATCTGCCATACGAGCAGAATAATACCCTAAATTAGCACCAATATCAATACACGTATTACCCTTTGAAATTACAGTATCTAAAAAAAACAATTCCGGATACTTTTTTTTCCAGCAACCATGAGAAATACAACAAATATACAATTTGCTTACCAATTGTAAATAACGACGTAAACCAACAATCTGTAATAAAATAATACGAATTATTTTCATGTGTTTCTATTAATTGATTATTACTTCCTTAAACTATTCCGAGCACAAATCAGCATATAATATAACGTTACAAAACTAATCATACAACACATTACCTATGCAATTATTTCCACAATATTTACATTTTGCCAAAATTCACCATATTGCTCAGCATATTTAATCATTTGAATCTAAATATTTCTTTCGGAACGCCTCGTATGAATTAGGAAAAAACTTTTTCCCAACCCACGGAATTACATATACTGTAACTAAACGCACAAAAATAATTGTACAAATAATAATTGCTAAAGCCTGTAGTACCCACCAAAACATATGTCTAAGTTTTTTAACAAATGTACATAAATATTTTTATATGCCTTTGCATTAACAAGAATGAAGTTATATTTTAAAATTAAAAACACTCATCTCATCAATATATCAAATAAAAAATCTATAATAAAGGATGAAATCTTATAGTGAAATAATTACTTTTGTATAAAAAATAAAACATGGCACAAAAACCTTCTATCCCAAAAGGAACCCGAGATTTTATACCTGCTGAAATGATAAAACGCAGTTATATTTTCAATACTATACGTTCAGTGTTTAGACTATATGGCTATCTTCCAATAGAAACTCCGGCAATGGAAACCATGGATACACTCATGGGAAAATATGGCGAAGAAGGTGATCGACTTATTTTCAAGATTCTTAATTCCGGTGCATTTCAAAAAAAATTAACTGCTGAAAATATTGAAATAGAATCACCACAATTACTAGCTAGCAAAATATGCGAAAAAGCACTCCGGTATGATTTAACCGTTCCTTTTGCCCGATTTGTTGTACAACACAGAAGCGAAATACAATTTCCCTTTAAGCGATATCAAATACAACCTGTATGGCGGGCAGACCGACCTCAAAAGGGCAGATACCGCGAATTTTATCAATGTGATGCTGATATTATAGGGAGCGATTCATTGATAAATGAAATAGAATTAATACACATAATTGATGCGGTTTTTTCATCGTTTGATATACCAATTATTATAAAATTAAATAACCGCAAAATTTTATCGGGCATAGCAGAAATCATTGGAGAACCGGATAAAATTGTAGATATTACTGTTGCTATTGACAAGCTCGAAAAAATAGGTCTTGAAAATGTTCAAAAAGAACTTTCAGAAAAAGGCTTACCCGAAGCGTCTATTGAAAAACTAAAACCTATTCTTACCCTGAACGGTGATTATACACAAAAAATTGAATCATTATCATCATTATTGCACACTTCTAAAATAGGACAGCAAGGAATAGCAGAAATCGAATACATTTTCACTCACATTTCCACGCTTACTGAATCTACAAATATTGAACTGGATATCAGCTTAGCACGCGGACTCAATTACTATACCGGAGCTATTTTTGAAGTAAAAGCTCAAGATGTTTCTATAGGAAGCATATGTGGTGGTGGAAGATATGATAATTTAACAGGGATTTTTGGCATGCCCGACGTTTCGGGAGTTGGCATATCATTTGGTGCCGATCGTATTTATGATGTACTGAATCAATTAGAAAAATACCCCGAAGATGTTACCCAAACTACCAGATTACTGTTTATAAATTTTGGAGAAGCAGAATCAGAAAAAGCTCTGCAATATGTGCAGACAATTAGAAAAAACAACATTCCATGCGAAATTTATCCTGATACTGTTAAAATTAAAAAACAAATGAAATATGCACACGAACGAAATATTCCATATGTTGCAATAATAGGTGAAGAAGAATTACGTTTAAATACTATCACGCTCAAAAATATGAGTACAGGAGAACAATCTTCTCATACAATAGATTCAGTATGTACGGAAATTATATAAGTATTATTTATACTTCGGCCTTAACAAGTAAAAATTGACACTCATTTTGTATTACTTATGTAAAGAATACAATTATATGGTTATACAATTATATAATATGTCAGGTTCAGAAAAAAACAATCAATTAAAATAAGCACTATGGAACTAACAAAACGAATAGCAGTATTCCCCGGAAGTTTCGACCCTTTTACAATAGGCCACTTATCCATTTTGGAACGAGCACTACCATTATTTGATGAAATAATTATAGCAATTGGAACCAACTCTGCAAAAAAAAGTTTTTTTTCATTAGAAAAACGTATTAAACATATTTCATCACTCTTTGTCGATTCGCCAAATATTTCAATAGACACCTACACCTCATTAACAATTGAATATTGTAAACAAAAAAATGCACAATATATCCTACGAGGATTACGAAATACAACTGATTTTCAATTTGAAAAATCTATTGCCCAAATGAATAAAGATTTATTTCCGGAAATTGAAACAATATTTTTGGTAACACCCCCAGAGCACGGTCATGTTTCTTCAACAATTATTCGAGAACTTTTAAGCTATGGCACAGACGTTTCTGCATATATACCAGGAAAAATATAATATGAATACCACTATCTTAAGCATACTGATTTTTTGTGTATGTGTGATGAACAATATACATCACACATATGCACAAGATAATACAACACCACACACACACAAAACATATTGCACTCTTACCGGAGAAGCACCGGAATATGCAGATACATCAATTATTATGTATCAATATACCGATTATTTAACAAAAACAGAAACTATACTGGATACCCTGCATCTAGACTCAACTGGTTATTTTTCATGTACTTTTCCTCTCCAACATACCCAAGAAATATATATGTATCTTGGAATTTATACATGTTTTTTGTTTGCCGAACCCGACAGCACACACACCATAACACTACCACCACACACCCCGAAAACAATTCAAGATGACATAAATCCATATTTTAAATATTTCAATATAAGTATCGGCATAAAAAAACCTGCTTCTCATGATTTAAATCTTCTTATATACAAATTCAATCGACTATACGAAAAATTTTTAGCAGATAACTATCATTACCTTTTAGTATCCCGAGACAAAAAAGTAGTAAAGGAATTTGAATCTCGCATAGACAGCATATTTGCAAAATACACTCACCCATATTTCAAAACATACCTTCAATTTAAAATATACATACTCAGAAACATGGGGTACGAGCGGAACCACAAACTAGCTACAAAAAATTATTTACTACCAACAACACCTTCATATTACAATGAAGCATACATGAGATTTTTTAAAATGCTGTGGAAAGATTATATTGTAAACAATCATATGACAACTATCGGAGAAGACATAAAACAGTCAATAATATTCGGCAAAAGCCCCACAATGTTCAAAAGACGTATGGAAAAATATATTGAATTACGCAATGACACAATTAAAGAATTAATATTATTACAATGTTTACAGGACAGCTACAAAAAACCAGATATATTTCCAGTCAACACCGTTAATCAAACACTTGACTCATTAATAATCCTAAGCAAAATACCCGAACACAAAACAATAGCCAAACAAATTAAAATAAACCAGACAGTAAAACAATCACGCAATAACATAGCAGATTTCACATTCTACACAGCCGACAGCTTACCAATAAAGCTTTCACATTACAAAGGCAAACACATCTATCTGGGATTTTGCAGATCAGAAAATTTAGAATGCATTGCCAATTATAAAATATTGCAAAAAATATATGAGGAAACCAATGAGCATTTAGAAATTATAACTATATGTTACGAACAGGATTTTAAAACATTTAAAACATTCGTTAAAAAAAATAAAAAAAACTATAAATGGACATTTGTTTATGGAAAAAATAATTCGGAAATTGCCACATATTATTCGGTGACAGCAATGCCGAGTTATATACTTATAAATCCTGATGGCAGCATTACACATAAAAACGCTCCACACCCAACAGACAATTTTCAACAACGATTTGTTGATATATATAAAAAATGGAAAGCTCAAGAAAAAAGAAAACAAAAACAACAGCAATTACAACGTGAATGGTAAACAAATAGTTATGAATAAAGCAGAATACGAGGTTGTATTACGAGAATTAGCACAGCAAGGTAAACTCACCGATTTGCTAAAAATGTCAAAGCAACTAGCCGAAGATTTTGCAGATTGGCATATAGCATGGCACTACGTCGGAGTAGCATACGGACTTTTAGGCGATCATGAACGTGCAATTACACATTTTATTCAAGCACTTGAACGAAAGCCTAATTCAGTAAAAGCCCTCTATGGTCTCAGTGTTTCATTTCATGCTCTTAAAATGTATGAACAAGCTATCGCATGTTTACTTAAACATAAAGAACTCCACGGAAATGAATTTAAGATTCTATTTAATTTAGGGGTTAATTATACCGAATTAAATATGATTTCAGATGCCATTAAATCATTTGAAGAAGCCTTACAAATAAATCCAACCAACGAACAAACATTATATTGCTTGGCTGACTGCTATCGCATTAAAGAAAAATACAAAAAAGCAATAGAATTATTTTTAAGGGCTTTAGAAATCAATCCACATAACATACTTGTACTACACAATACCGCAGTTTCATATAAATATATAAACAACAATGAAAAAGCTAAAGAATACTATAAAAAAGTTCTTGCTATAGATAATGGTTTTGTAAGAGCCCTACGAAATTTAGCCGAAATATTTATTGAAGAAGGCAACCAATCAGAAGCAAATACTCTTTTAAACACTGCGGTAAAAAATCATCCGAAATCTAAAGAAATTAAAGACCTCTATAATAAAATGTATTCATAGATTGCTGCAATGCTCAAAAAAATCGGAATAGATTGGTTTATTCTCATCCTAATAGCTGCAATATTATTTAGCTACGCGTTTCCATCAATTGGTACAGAAAAATCATGTCTGCCAATAAAAACAATATCCTATTATGGCATTAGTTTGGTGTTTTTATTATACGGACTCAAACTTAACACCCGTGAATTTTTTCAAGATATATCCAACTGGAAAATGCATATTATAATACAAGCTTCAACATTTGTATTATTTCCTGTTATATTACTTATTTTAAAACATTTTATTACGAACGAAACACTGTGGTTAAGTTTATTTTACTTAGCAGCCCTCCCCTCAACAGTATCATCTTCTGTTATCATGGTCTCATTAGCACATGGAAATATCCCAGGAGCTATTTTTAACGCAACACTATCCAGCCTCGCAGGCATACTTATTACCCCCGCCTGGATGTCTCTTTTTATGGACACAAGCACATATAATTATAATCCTGGCGAAATATATACTAACCTCTTATTTCAAATTATCATTCCTATTTGTACAGGAATGCTCCTACAACCCATATTAAAAAAATATATACAACCCATAAAACATAAACTCAAAATTATCGATCAATCAGTTATCATATTTATAGTATATACCTCATTTAGTAAATCTTTTGCAAACAATATATTTTCAGATTATGCTCCGGTAACAATCCTCAGCATTTTTATAAGCATTACAGCATTATTTTTCGGAGTATTCTTTATGTTATACATGATAAGCAACACATTAAACATGTCATACAAAGATCGAATTACAATTCAATTTTGCGGTTCTCAAAAATCATTATTACATGGTGTTGCAATAGCAAACATACTGTTTGCAGATAGCACAATTGCCGGATTTATATTAATACCAATTATGATATATCATGTTACCCAATTATTGTACACCAGTATATATGCAAAACAAATAATTTCGGAAAAATAATATTTTTTTGTATATTTGGGACTAAATGAAACCAAAAACAATACATTCAATATGGACATAACAGTAGGTATAGACATTGGAGGAACAAATACCGTCGTAGGATTTGTAACCAAAGAAGGCAAAAACCTTCATGAAACATCAGTACGCACAACAGATTTTCCAACTATAGATTCATATATAGAAAATTTACACACAGTTATAACATCTGTACTCAAAGAACATACAGATTGGCAGTTGCAAGGTATAGGTATAGGTGCACCAAATGCAAACTACCATAATGGGACAATAGAGGAAGCACCAAATCTGTCATGGAAAGGAACCGTGCATTTTTGTAAATTACTCGAAAAATATTTCCCTACCATAATAACAGCCATAACAAATGACGCAAATGCAGCTGCTATGGGAGAAGCTATGTATGGAGCAGCAAAAGGAATCGACAATTTTGTTGTCATAACATTAGGAACCGGTTTAGGAAGTGGCATATTTGTAAACGGCGATTTAGTATATGGTCATGATGGATTTGCAGGAGAACTAGGACATACAACAGTTTACGAAAATGGTAGAGAATGCGGGTGCGGAAACAAAGGCTGCTTAGAAACATATGTTTCAGCTACCGCAATGGTACGAACAATGTCCGAAATTTTATGTAACTCAAACAAACCATCAAAATTACGTGATGTACCATATAATGAAATGACATCATTATCAATACAACGGGCTCTGGAAAACGGAGATGAGTTAGCCAAAGAATGTTTTGAATACACCGGGAAAATATTAGGAATTAAATTAGCTGATTTAGTTTGTCACACAAGCCCATCACATATATTTTTATTTGGCGGTGTAGCAAAGGCCGGACATTTAATCATAGAGCCAACAAAACATTCTATGGAAAAACATTTATTATCAATTTTTAAAAATAAAATAACAATACAACAAAGCGGGTTATTAAATGAAAATGCTGCTGTTTTGGGTGCAAGTGCTCTGGCATGGAAAGAAATTGAAAAACAACACAACAACTAACAAATACAATAAAAATGGGTATATATCAACAAATACATACCCATTTTTACTACAAATTAAAATAATTAAAGAAAAGCACATCTTATTATTTTCATATTTTCATATAAGAAACTAAATTATAAAAGCCATATTCTGCCAATCTCTGGATAAAGATATTATTTTTTTGTTACCATAATATCCTCTATAGAATATCCAGTTAATCGCTTTATATGTTTGAAGATATTAAATAAAACGAAAATAAGTATTGCCGTACTAGGTAATGCAATTACCGGAAAACTAAGAGCATTCATTCTGCCTAATTCCTCGACATACGCAGTAGTACCCGGAGGACTTGTTAAAACAATTCGTGCCAACACAAAGTTTAACACAGAAGATAAAAAAAATGAAGCAGCCACCCAATACGAAGATTTAACAACTAATTGTTTAAACTCATCATTTTTCTGATTTTCATCAAGAGCTTTATGTACTTTAGATAAATCCATAATATCCTCATTAAACAAAATTTTAGTTACTAGATTTTTTTCTGTACCAATAGTAAACAAAACTATGAGACCAATTATAAGAGGAACAGAAGCTTCTTTTACCGCTATCCACATAGGTGATAATTCAAACAAGCCAAAAACCCCGGTTAATAGAATACTAGTAAACCCAAGTATGGAAATAATATTAACATTAGATCGCGTAATAAAATCATACAAGGCATAAACAATAGGAAACGCTAGAGCAACAACAAGCCCATATACAGGACCTAAAGCTGTATTGCTACTTAGTTTAGTCATAATTAGAACCGGAGCTGCAATATTAAACAGCAAGCTCAAAAATACATTTTCTCTCTTTTTTTGGTGTGCCATAATGTATACAATATATTGCATAAAAAAAGAGTATCTTAAATTGATACTCTTTTTTTATGCGTTTAATTTAATATAATGTTCTAAAAATATTATAAATCATCGTTGTTAACCGAAACAGAATACATAACAGTATCTGCTTCATTATCAGTATATACTGAAATATCTACAGGACCAGTTGTAAAATCTATAGCTGTTTCACCATTTACTATATCAACCTCTTCATCAGCACTATTTACATAAAATGCACTTGCAAATTTTGTCATAGTAAGAGTAGGAACAAGATTTTCTAAATCCGTACCATTTAAGACTGAAATAGAAACAGAATTAGAATTAGTAGTTACATCTTTGCCAACAACCGGGTTCAAATTAGTAAAGTCTATTCTGGTCATTTCTGTATCAACAGAATTTATATCTACAAGATACTCTTGTTCAGTAACACCATCTTGAGCTATAACAGTAATAACTGTACCCTCAGCCGATATATCAATTACTGAACCAGATTCTATTTCTGAACCATTAATTTCCACAGAAGCACCAGAAGAAACAGTAAAACTAGCTGATACTTCCTCTCGATTAGTCATAGTAGGTAAGTCAATATCAATTTCAGTATCAACAATTTCAGCATCATATCCATTTGCAGAAAAGGACTCTAAATCACACTCTGAAGAAGGATCGCCGTATGCAACTTCAAGGGTGTAATCACGAGAATACAAAGTATCAACCGTAGTGACAGTTACTGTTTTCGGAGTATTAAGATTACCATTGAAATAAATTCTATCGCGATTATCAGGAGGTAACACTTCATCACCAAATATTAAGGATCGACCTGCTTGTAAACGTATTTTAACATTATCTACATCTGTTCCAGCAGGTGCATTTATTTTCACAGTTGAACCTTCAACTTCGGGTTCTACACCAACTAATTCAGACGGACTAGTAATCACAAATTTATAATTAGGATCGTCACCCGAAGGAGGAAATAATAACCGTAAAGTATCAACAACAGAAATTAAACTAGAATCAATTGTTTCCTCATAATCCATTGTCTCTGTATTAATATTTCGAGACACAAAATATATCATATATTCTCCAGGATATGAATATCGAAATGCACTTTTTGACTGAAACACATCATTATCCTCTATTAACGTAACACCAGTACTATTTAGTATTACAGAAGAAGAATCGGGATTATCAATACCTTCACTAATATTTCGTTTTGTATAATCATGACCTTTATCACCCGGCCAAACAACATAATAATCTGCAGTATTACTTTGTGCTTCGAAAATTAATTTGTCCTTTACCTGTACTTCAGCAGGATTAGGATTGGTTTTACCACTATTATAATCAGACTGATGATACCACGAAAATCCACCATCAGGTGCTTTTATTTCTTCTTTACAAGAAGAAAACATATATAGTAAACCTACTAAAAATATAAAACTTAAATTTCTCATAATATTCTTTAATTAAAAATTATTAATAACCAGGGTTTTGCTTCAAATTACCACCTGTATGTAAATTAATTTGTGTTTGTGGTATTGGCATACGACCTTCTGTTGCAGGATTAAATGTAATTGGATTTCCAACAACATCAGCAGTCATATTGGTTAATATAAATTCACCATACTTATCATCATCAAAGCTCCAGCGTATAAGATCAAAATAACGATGACCTTCACCATATAACTCCAAACGACGTTCTAAACGAATATCATCAAGAGTAATTGATGATAAGTCAACCGGAGGATGGTCTCCATCAATAGTTACATTTTCCCTATTTTTTTGGAATTGACTCCGTACAGTCTCAATATTATAATCTGAACTTTGACGAGCTCTTTCTCGAATCTTATTGACATACGTTAAAGCTTCATTAGTATAATTTCCATCCTTAAATCCTGCCTCTGCAGCTATTAAATATACTTCAGCCAAACGTATTACCGGTATGTTTTTCCCAACAGACTGACTTCTATCTAATTTATCCCAATTAGCTGTTCCTTTTAAGTTGTAATACCCAGTACTAAAATTAGTTTTTGCAATTCGTGCCCATGATGGGTCAGAAGTTGTTGCATCACAAAACAAACTATCATTTTCAGCAATAATCATATCAAGACGTGGGTCTTTAGAATCAAATTCATCAACTAAATCCTGACGAGGCATATTAAAACCGTATCCATATGTATCTTCTACACTAACATTATTAGAACTAGTATAAAATAAACGTGCTGAGGTATATAATGGTTTTATACTTCCTTCTCCATTTCGCAATGTTTTAGAAGATTTCTTAAATTGTATTGAAAAAACAAATTCATCACTATATTCATTCTCTAAATTTAAAGAAAAAACTTCCTGATAGTTTTCTTCTAATTCATATACATCATCATCAATTACCTCTTGAGCTAATAAAAAAGATTTTTCATATTCATTATCATTATTACCAAAAATATCTGCCTTATACAAATATGCTTTAGCTAACAAAGCTTTAACTGCACCGGCAGTAACTCTACCAGCATTGTCATCATCATACGATACAGGCAAATCCTCTTTAATAGCTTCCAATTCTTCAATTATAAAACTATAAATTTCTTCCATTTGCATATCACCATCAGTATCATCATCAGATACTCTATTTCCAACATTTTCAGCTTCTAACGGAGGAAGAGGTTCTTTTATTAATGGCACAGGTCCCCATATGCGAACCATATCGAAATAATAAAACGCACGTAAAAAACGAGCTTCACCACGCATTCGTTTATATAAATCCTCATTATCTCCGGATACTAAATCTTTGGTTCTGAAAATCATTTCATTAGCTCGAGCGATACCAATATAACTAGACTCCCACATAGTTGATATATAGGAATTTAAAGGCGTTACTGAATGTGTTGAAATAGGATACATATCAGATTGGTCATTAGGATAATCCGATACATTATTTCCTCCACCTTTTTCAGTATCATCAGATGCAACATCTCCAATTGCAAACATGCCAACTTGGTACATTTTCTCCCATCCAAGAGGATCATATATAGCATTAACAGCTAGTTCGCAGTTATTAGGATTTTCGTATAATGTTGTATTACTTAAAGTTCCAATCGGATCTTTCGTAACAAAGTCTTCTGTACATGAAAATAGCACAAAACTTATTACACTTATTAATAATATTTTTCTCATAATAATCATATTTATAAATTAAAATTCTAGATTAAGCCCAAATACAATAGATTTTGCTTGAGGATACACCCCACGATCAATACCAAATTCAGGACCTTCCCAATTAGTTTCAACATTTGTACCAATTTCTGGATCGAAACCTGAATAATCTGTAAAAGTAATTGGGTTTTGAATCACTGTATATACACGTAATTTTTGAAGTTTCAATTTTTTACTTAATTTTTCTGGTACAGTATAACCAATTGTTAAGTTTTTTAATCGTAAATATGATCCATCTTCAATAAATCCATCATGTGGATAATTTTTATCACGGAACCATTCGTTATCTGCAGGCATATCAGAACCTGTATTCTCTGGACTCCACACATCATATATACGAGTTGACATATTTGAAACACCATATCCACCATCCAAATAATATTTTGTCATGTTGTATATATCATTTCCTTGTACACCTTGGAAAAACACTCCTAGATCAAATCCAGCATAACTTGCATTTGCAGAAAAGCCGTAAGTAAATTTTGGATGCGGATTTCCTATTATAGTTTGATCATCACCAGTAATTTGTCCATCACCGCTTATATCCACTAATTTATAATCTCCGGGGGTTGCATCAGGTTGTACGCCATCATTAACCTCTTCCCAATTCTGATAAATTCCATCTGTTTTATATCCATAAAAAGATGCTATTGGATATCCTTCTGTTGTTCTCGAAACAAACACCTCATTTCGATCGAACTTACCACCAAGCAAATCAGATCCAGGCAAATAAGTCACTTCATTTTCAATTTGAGTAAAGTTTAGACTTACATTATAGTCTAAAACATGATTCATGCTCTCAGATTTAAACTTATTCATGTATGATAAAGATACTTCATATCCCTTATTTGAAACTTCTGCGGTATTAACCATTGGATTATTATCACTACCATCAATACCAACGACATCGGGTACCGATATAGCAATAAGATTATCAACATTATTTTTAATAAAATAATCAAAGTTAAAAATAAGCATGTTTTGCCATAAACTAATATCAGTACCAATGTTAAAACTAGTTGCTTCTTCCCAATGCAAATCAGGATTACCAGCACTTTGCGGAACAATACCACTCACCTTATTTTTTCCAAAACTATAACTGGATGCTGAACCGATTCCCATTGATGAAGCATATAAATAATTACCTATATTTTCATTTCCAACTTTTCCCCATCCTCCACGGATTTTAAACATATATACATTATCATGTAACCATTCATTTCCATAGAAAAATGATTCTTTATTCACAGCCCACGCAAGACCTACAGCGGGAAATAATCCTACTTTATTATTGTCACCAAACCGTGATGAGGCATCTCTACGTAATGTAAAATTAGTGAGGTACTTATCTCCATATCCATATTCTACTCTACCAATATATGAAACCATTGCATGTTCACTTGGAGCTTCATAATTACGTATATCTACTTCTCCATCTCCACTACCTGCTATCATATATTGTAAAAATTCATCTTCACCAATAAACTCATTTTGGGTAAATCTGTCTGTTTCTTGTTTTTCAGATAAAGCCTCATGACCAGCCATAGCTCTAAAACTATGTTTAATCTGAGAAGAATCTTCATCAGCATATATTTTTTTGGTATACGTAAGAGTATTAGTTACTCCCCAATTATCACCAAATTGATTTATTTTTTCCATATAAGATTCCTCTTGGGCTTGAGTTCCCAATATAGCATATTCTTTTATAAAAAAGTGATCTTTATTTTCCCATTTACCAAAGTTGAATTGTGTTTTAAAATCTAAACCATCAATTATGGAATAATTTACCCACGCATCAGCCCCAATTCCATACCCATCACGAGTTAAATTGGGTGTGTTAGCATTATTAGCCTCAATAACACCTACAGGATGATAATATGAATTAAAATATGGTGTAGCCCAACTACCGTCTTCATTGTACACAGGTATAGTTGGGTCAGCAAGTAATGCAGTACCAAGTGCTGATTGTTCTAAGGTTCCTTCGTAAATTGAATTACGTTTAGAAATATTAAAACCCGCAGTACTTCCAAAAGATAGTTTATCTGAAAATTGATGCATTAATTTATACCCAAAGTCATATCTGTCATAATCAGTTCCTTTCACAATACCCTCCTGATTTGTATATCCAACTGAAGTACTCCATGAACCTGAAGTACTTCCGCCATCAACTCGCAATTTGTATTTTTCTATAACAGCATCACGAAAAACTTCATCTTGCCAGTTAGTATTAGCTACCTCATAATCTTCTGGTACTTCTAAATCATGAACTTCTATAAACTCTTCTCCTGAAAGTACATCAATTCGTTTCCACGTAGACTGAACTCCCTTGTATCCATCAAATGACACCGTAGCAAAAGCTTCTTTTGCTGCTTCATTACCACCTTTTGTTGTAATTAACACAACACCGTTTGCACCTCTAGATCCATAAATAGCAGTAGAAGACGCATCTTTTAATATTGAAATATCTTCTATATTTGTTGGGTCTCCACTATATTCATAGCCTTGAGCAACACCATCTACTACATACAATGGGCGTGCATCACCTGTTGTTCCGCGTCCTCGTATTACTATATCCATACCTCCACCCGGACTTCCGGAATTTGAACGAACCTGTACACCTGCCGCTTTTCCTGATAAAGCTTGATCTACAGACAAAACTGGTCTTTCAGTAACATCTTCTCCTCTAAGTTGAGTTATAGCCCCTGTTATATCTTCAGAACGTGCTGAGGCTAAACCAATTTTCACAACAGCTTCTGTTTGAATAGCTGAAGTCTGCATCGAAACGTTAAAGTTTGTCTGATTTCCAACTGTTACTGTTTTCTTTTTGTAACCAAGAAATGTAAATTCTAATACTGATTCTTCTCCGGCAACAGTAAGAGTAAAATTACCATCTACGTCAGTATATGTTCCGTTAGACGTTCCTTGCTCAACTACATCTGCATATGCAATTGGCTTTTCGGTATCTGCATCCGTTACTTGTCCGGATACTTCTATTTGAGCACTTGCATACTCAAACGACAAAAACGCCAGTGCAAATAACATCAAGCGTTTACATTGATTGTAGAGTTGTTTCATGAATTATTCATTTTTAAGAATTAATAATAATTTAAATTTTCAATAACTTGTCACTTTCTTAAAAGTAATTTTTTTAGGACTATTTACAAAAATAGAATTTTTTTTTTACATCATAACAATTTTGTGCTTTTTTTCTAAAAAAATATTTTTTTTTAATTTCTATACATATTGTTTCCTTTGTTTAACGTATTTTACTGCTGTTAATAATTTTTATGTTCCGGGTAGATTTGTGTTTTTTGATGCGTTATTTAGAAAATAATTTATTACGCGTTTCAAACAATTAATTTACATCAAATTATTATTATTACTGTGATAGATTTATGACACATGTACGCAAAACTGTTTTAATTGCTATGAGTGGCGGAATTGACAGCTCAGTTGCCGCTCTTTTATTACAAAAAGATGGCTATTCTGTTGAAGGACTTTTTATTTCTTTTTTCAATTCATCATGGGTCGATCCGCTTGTTATAGAACAACAACAAAGGGCTATGAAACATGTAGAATCTCTGTGTTCTTATTTGCATATACCTTTTCATCATATTGATGTTTCACGGGCTTTTTATGATATTGTTATTTCATATTTTGTTTCTGAATACGCTTCGGGGAAAACGCCATTCCCTTGTGCAATATGTAATCCACAACTAAAGTGGAAAACACTCTGTGAAATGGCCGAAAATTTAAATATTTCTCACATTGCTACGGGGCATTATAATGGTATAGAAACCAAAAATAATGTCCAATATATTACGCAAGGGGTAGACTCTCTCAAAGACCAATCATTTTTTCTTTGGGGCTTACCTCAATCTATTTTAGTCAAAACAATTTTTCCTCTTGCTCACTATACAAAAAAAGAAGTATACAAGATTGCTCAACAATGTAATATTACAAGTGCTGATACAAAAGAAAGTACTGGCATATGTTTTCTGCCGGACAAAAATTACAGACCATTTATAGTAAATGAACTTTCAAAAAGAAATACTACTATTCCCAATGGAAAATTTATTGATATTCATGGTGCTTTTTTAGGACATAATGATGGGTATATACATTATACAGTTGGACAACGAAAACATTTGGGTGTTAACTTCAATAAAAGAATGTTTGTCCATGCACTAAATAGTACTAAAAATACGGTAACTCTTTCTGATTACTCTTCGTTATATAAAAAAGAATTTTATGTGCACAACTTCTATTTTCACACTTCACAAGACATACATAAAAAATTAATTGTAAAAATCAGATATAGAGAGCAGGCTCATGAATGCACAATTGAAAAGATAGATACGAAAAAAATCCGTATTATTTTAGCTAAACCACTCAACTCTATAGCTCCGGGGCAAACGGCTGTTTTTTATGATAACAGACGTGTAGTTGGCGGTGGATTTATTGTGTAATATTATTTTTCCATAGTTATTAACACAGTATTTTTTTCTGCTTCTTTTTTTGTAATTTTATATTTCAATTTCTAAACTAAAATGGATACTATGTTTTTAATTTTTGATACAGAAACTACGGGTTTGCCAAAAAATTACAATGCCCCTCATTCTGATTTAGATAACTGGCCCCGCATGGTTCAGCTTGCATGGCAAATACATGATGAAACCGGAAAGTTTATATGTGCTAAAAACTACATAGTAAAACCTGATAATTATGAAATTCCTTTTCAATCTACACAAACTCACGGTATAACAACAGAAAAAGCACGTGAAAAAGGCTTCGAACTATCCATAGTACTAGACGAATTCGCAAAAGACTTACACAAGGTAAGCCATGTTGTTGCTCATAATTTTTCATTTGATTTAGCCATTGTGAGTGCAGAACACATTAGAACTAATACTGAAAACATCTTAAAAGATAAAATTGCAATAGATACAAAAGATGAAAGTACTGACTTTTGTCAACTACCTGGCGGTTTTAAAGGGAAATATAAATGGCCAAAGCTCAACGAACTTCATGAAATACTATTTCATGAAGATTTTGATGAAGCACACAATGCAAGTGCAGATGTTAATGCTACTGCAAGATGTTTTTTAGAACTTTTACGACGTGATATAATTTCTCATTCCACTCTTCAAGTTGATACGTCTTTTATTACAACATTCCAAACAGCAAATCCTACTCCGTTCGAAAAAGCTGCTATTGTTATAGAATCGAATATTGATACAGAAGATATTACACATGATTCTGAAATTACCGACACAATTCCTCAAGAACAAACAGAGGCTCAAACGATAGACTCTAAAGAATTTGTGCACCTACACGTGCACACACAATATTCCATTCTTGATGGAGCTGCTGCTATAAGCGATATTGTATCTAAAGCTGTTAACTCGAAAATGCCGGCTATTTCTATCACAGACCATGGTTCAATGTTTGGGGTCAAAGAATTTCATCAAGAATGTGTAAAAAAAGGAATAAAACCAATATTGGGATGCGAAACTTATATTGTTGATGATTTAGCAGTCGAAAAAGATAAAAGTAATTATCACCTTATATTATTGGCCAAGAATTATACAGGATATAAAAATTTACTGCGTCTGATTTCTGAAGCACACCTAAATGGGATGTACTACAAACCAAGAATTGACAAAAAATTACTGGAAACATATAAAGAAGGCCTTATTGTGCTTTCTGCCTGCTTGGGAGGTGAGGTTGCAAGAAAAATGGTACAAGAAGGTGTAGGGGAAGCAGAAAAAGCTATAGAATGGTATCGCTCTGTTTTTCAGGATGATTTTTATCTTGAATTAATGAGGCATCCAACAGATGACCCACATTTGAAACAAGATGTATACGAAAAGCAAAAGTTTGTTAATAAGGAATTATTTAAAATTGGCACAAAACATTCTATACCATTAGTTGCAACAAATGATGTCCATTTTACTCATGAAAAAGATGCCGATGCTCATGATTTATTAATTTGCCTCAACACAGGTGCCGATTTTCATGACCAAAAACGAGTTCGGTATACACGACAAGAGTGGTTCAAAACTACTGATGAAATGTATGAGCTTTGGTCTGATGCACCTGAAGTATTAGCGGAAACAGTTAATATAAGTAATAAGATTGAAGAGTTTGAGTTAGATTCAAGTCCTATTATGCCCGAATATCCTATTCCGGAATCATTTGGTACTATTGAAGAATACACTAAAAACTTAACCGAGGAAGCACTTAGAAATGAATTTGAAAGATTTGACAGTTTAGGTGGTTTCCATTCTGTTGTTCGAATTAAATTTGAGGCAGACTATCTTGAACATCTCACACTTAAAGGTGCAAAAATCCGATATGGCGAAGAAATTCCCGAGTCACATGTAGAGTTACTAAACTTCGAATTGGACACAATTAAAACAATGGGGTTCCCCGGATACTTTCTTATTGTTCAGGATTTTATAAACGAAGCACGAAACATGAACGTGCTTGTAGGACCGGGGCGTGGTTCTGCTGCTGGTTCTGCTGTGTCGTACTGCTTAGGAATTACTAATATTGATCCGATAAAATACAATCTTCTTTTTGAACGTTTTTTAAATCCGGATAGAATATCAATGCCTGATATTGATATTGATTTTGATGATGATGGCAGACAAAAAATTCTTGATTGGGTAACTGAAAAATACGGGTACGATAAAGTTGCTCACATTTGCACATTTGGAACAATGGCTGCTAAAAGTGCTCTGAAAGATGTTGCTCGTGTTCTGAAACTTCCTATTAGCGAAGCAAACAGAATAACAAAAGAATTTCCAGATAATGGGAAACTCAATAAATCGTTTACTTATATAATAGAAGCAGAAAAAGAATTAGGTAGTCTTGATAAAGTTATTGCTCAAATTCAGGATGAAAAAAAAGCAGCGATTAAAAAAGATGAGGGCAAAATGGTAACGCAAGCTGATGTTCGACTATATCTAATTGAAGAAATTAAAAAAGCTCGTGCAGAAAATAACCAAACTGAAATAGAAACAATAAAAAATGCCTGCATACTCGAAGGATCTGTTCGGCAATACGGAGTACATGCCTGTGGTATTCTAATCGGGAAAAACCCACTTCATGAGCATTTACCTCTCATGCCTACAAAAGGGGAACATATTATGAACACGCAATATGATGGGCGGTTTGTAGAAGATATTGGCCTACTCAAAATGGACTTTTTGGGCTTGCGCACACTCTCTATAATAAAAGAAGCTCTCATTAATATTGAACGATCAGTCGGGGAAAAAATAGATATTGAAAAAATAGATTTTACTAATCAAAAAACATTTGAACTATTTGGAAAAGGTGATACCACCGCTATTTTTCAGTTTGAATCTCCGGGTATGAAAAAACATTTACGGAGTTTGAAACCAAATCGATTTGAAGATTTAGTTGCCATGAATGCCTTATACCGACCGGGGCCGATGGAGTATATTCCAGATTTTATTGATCGGAAACACGGACTCAAAAAAATTGAGTTTGACCATCCTCTCATGATAAAAATATTGGAGAGCACCTATGGTATAACAGTGTTTCAGGAACAGGTAATGCTTCTTTCACGTGAACTAGCAAATTTCACTCGTGGCCAATCGGATGAGTTACGTAAGGCTATGGGTAAAAAGAAGTTTGCCATAATGGAAAAACTAAAAGAGAAATTTCACTCTGGTTGTTTGCAGAATGATGCATTTATTGATGGTTGTAGAGAATACAATAAAGACCCCGACAATCTTATTGAAAAAATTTGGAAAGATTGGGAAGCTTTTGCTGAGTATGCTTTTAATAAATCTCACTCCGTATGTTATGCTCATATTGCATTTCAAACAGGCTATTTAAAAGCACACTACCCAGCTCAATTTATGGCTGCAGCTTTGAGTTGTAACTTGTCTAAATCAGAAGAAATCGCAAAACTCATGGAGGAATGTAATCGCATTGGTACACATGTGTTGGTTCCTGACGTAAATGAGAGTCAAATTAATTTTGCGGTAAATAAAGATCGTCAAATCCGCTTCGGGCTAGCTGCTATTAAAGGAGTTGGTGAAGCTGCTTCTGAGGCTATAATAGAAGAACGTACTAAAAATGGCCATTATGCAGATATTTTTGATTTTGTTTCGCGGGTAAATCTTCGTACAGTCAACAAAAAAAATCTTGAAAGTCTGGCATACAGCGGGGCTTTTGATAGTTTTGGCATAGAACGACATCGCTTCTTTTCTGATGATGACTCTGCCCCAACCTTTATAGAAACACTCTTGAAATTTGGCAATAGCATAAATGCAAAACCGGACACAAACATGATGTCTCTATTTGATGAAAGTGAAATATCTATTGAAAAACCGCCTATCCCTCCTACTCAACCATGGTCAAACATGCATACCTTACGAAAAGAAAAAGAACATATTGGTATATATTTATCAGCTCATCCACTTGATGATTATAAATTTATTATTAAACATTTTTGTAAAGTTACATTAAACGAATTAACCGATATATATCAGTTTAAAGATCAGACACTATGCCTTGCCGGCATTGTAACAAAAGTGGAAAACAGAGTCACAAAAAAGGGAAAAGATTTTTTAAAATTTGTGCTTGAGGATTTTAATGGTCGGTATGAATTTGCTCTTTTTGGTAAAGATTTCAAAACTTTTGCGTCTGAAATTACAGAAAATGAGAAAATATGTGTTCAATGTAAAATTGAAAAAGGATGGAATTCTGAAGAATATCGATTGAATGTTACAAAAATAGAACCGCTTTCTACATTACAACAACGTATTAAAACTTGCAACATTCGAATAAATATTGTAGATTTAAACGATAAAATAATTGCTCAAATAAAGTCAATTGCAGAAAATAATGATGTAGAAAAAGAAACCGGGTTCCCATTTAAAGTTCAGGTTTATGACATGAAAGAACGTATTTATATAACAATGATGTCTCAGAATAAAAAACAATATATTTCTCGCGAATCTTTTGATGAATTACAAAATATTCCTAAAATAGATTTTTCATTAAACTAATTATAAACTTAATAATAACAATTATGGCATTAGAAATTACAGAAGCAAATTACAATGAACAAGTAAGCAAAGCTGATAAATTAGTAGTAATAGATTTTTGGGCTGAATGGTGTGGACCATGCAGACTAGTTGGTCCTTACATTGCAGAACTTGCTGATGAATACGAGGGGAAAGCAATTATAGGAAAATGCGATGTAGACGATAACCCAGACATTGCGACAAAATTTTCTATACGAAATATTCCAACTATTTTATTTGTGAAAAATGATGAGGTCGTTGATAAATTAATTGGTGCTGTACCAAAAGCTAAAATTGCTGAAACTATAGAAAAAAATCTGTAATACACATATCATAACTAAACCAACTATTATATACAGTTGGTTTAGTTTTTTTTAATTCAAATTGTCTCTATGAAAAACCTACAGGATATACAAAACCATGTTCAATTTGACAATTTTGAATTTATAGCTCATCAAATTGTTGAGGGTTTTATTACCGGACAACATCGAAGTCCGTTTCACGGATTTTCTGTGGAATTTGCCGAACACAGATTATATAATCAGGGTGAATCTACAAAGCATATTGACTGGAAATTATTTGCAAAAACAGACAAACTATTTCTTAAACGATACGAAGAAGAGACGAACTTACGATGTCATATTGTAATTGATTCGTCATCCTCAATGTTATACCCTTTTCAGGATACTTCACTTGAATCTAAATTTAATTTTTCATTATATTCTGCAGCTGCTCTCATTCATTTATTACGAAAACAACGTGACGCTGTAGGGCTTACTTTTTTCGATACTGATATTTCTGTATACACTGATGCAAAATTATCTCACACTCATATTCAACGGTTATATGCCGAACTCAATAAAGCATTTCACTCACAACCAAACTATCCTGTTCAAAAAGAAACAAATATTGCCCCTGTTCTACACACTATTGCAGAACGAGCACATCAACGTTCACTTATAATCATCTTTAGCGATTTTTTTCAAAACTCCTCCTATGAAGATATATATGCAGCTTTTCAACATTTAAAGTATAATAAACATGAAATTATTGTATTTCATACTATTGAACCTAAAACAGAAGAACTATTTGAGTTTTCAAATAAACCTCTGCATATTACTGATATGGAAACTGGTGAAAAAATTAAAATTCATCCCAATTTAGTTCGGGAAAATTATGCCGAAAATGTTCACTCAATTATTTCAAATCTTTCACTCAAATGTGCCGAATATGGCATAGATTATAACGAGGCTGATATTAATAAAGGTTTTTATCAAGTGCTCCTTTCTTTCCTTATTAAACGAAACAAGTTATTCTGATTTTATAACTTTTAAGCCTACAGACATAACATTGGGTATATACTCGTAATGTGAATCCATTTCGTTTTTCAATTTAAATACATTTGTGCCTTGAGGTAAGGCTTTTTTGGAGATAACCGTATGTTCTACATCCCATATATCACCACTGCCATCGCCAACATACTCACCTTTGGAATTTACAATTGGTAACCCTAATGTAAAGTCTAATGAATCTGCTTTTTGTGAAGAGTGAGAAAAGTTAAACACTACTCGATTAAACTGAAATCCATCTACATGCCGAAACATAATAACAACATCATATAATTGTGTGGATTCATTATTTTCGAACTCAAATGTGTATTCAGCATCCTTGGGCATGCGGTGTTTTTCTATCTTTACGTTTTCTGAATATACAGTGTTCATTACTTCGGTACAGGAGTTTATTGAAAAACTCAATCCGATAAGTACTAAAAAAAAAGTTGTTTTATTCATATTTTTATTGATTAGTAAGTTTTCTTAACTTGTATCATGCAATTCTACAAAATATAATATAGTACTTCATACTTATATGAAACAACACTTTATCATTTCATTGTATATTTAGCATATTGCTAATCATGATTTGTTTTATGTATTAACCTAAATTCAATATTCAGATTAAAAACAGAACACCAATTATTAAATTTATACCAAAAATATAAAAATATTGTAATTAATTTCATACAAACATAATTTTTCTTTACATTATATTCTCCACATTCATAGAGTTAATTTTTGCAGACTACTAACTTTTTATCACAGACATATAAAAACAATCAGTATTTGATTACTCATATGTGTTCTTTTTTTTATATATTGTTTACTGAAATATAAACATATAACAATACATTATGAAAATACATTTTGCACATAGTATTATGGTTACCGTAATCATTTGGGGTATGAGTTCATGCTCATCCATTCCACAAGGTGCAGTTGCTGTTCAAGATTTCGACAAAAGTCAATATCTGGGCACCTGGTACGAAATTGCACGCTTAGATTTTAAATACGAAAGAAATTTAAACAATACAACTGCAACATACACACTTAACGAAAATGGTACTATAAACGTAATAAATCGCGGTTTTAATGTTGTTACTCAAGAATGGAAAGAAGCTACCGGAACAGCAAAATTTGTTAAGGCTGATACAATAGGTATGTTAAAGGTTTCATTTTTTAAACCCTTCTACTCAGGATATAATGTTATAGCTATTGACAAAGACTATACATATGCACTCGTTGCCGGGAAAAACCTGGATTATTTATGGATTTTGTCACGAACCACCTCTATACCCAACGAAATACGAAAAAATTATCTTGCTATTGCACAAAAAATCGGCTACAAAACAGAGAACCTTATATGGGTAAAACATTCGGAAAAATAAAAATCTCTGTCCGAAAAATCGAAATACAGAGTAATGCCGACGCAATTTAATTTGAACTATTATGAGCTATTTTCATACAAGAGTATTACTTGCACTAATAGGCTTTACAGCACACTGCCAAGCTCAGATTCAGTTCGAAAAGGGTGAAAATCCGGAATTAGGTAATTTTTTTCACAATTGCAGACAGACCTTATTTTCGTAGTATCAGATATAATTTTGAAAGCAAAAGCACTATATATTAGAACTTACCAGTGCTTGCACGAACACTACATTTTTTATGTGTTTCCGATGCAACACTCAACGACAAATCTTTCGAAATATTGATACCAAGTCGCAATAATACTTCGGGGATATATTTGGCATTTGTGTGCAGAATTTATCTAAAACCGTACAGAAACACTCACACCACTTACTGGTAAAGCAACATCAAAAAAAGTAGGACGATACCGCACACTTAAATCATCACTAATATCAAACGAAAACATATGAGCATCAACATAGGCTTCGATAATTTGCAAAATATACCATGACCCTATACCAATAATAGCTAAATCACGACGACGCCGATAATAATCGCGCCCCTCTTTAACATTGTATACCGAATAAGATTGTACACCACGCACAGTTAAAAGTGTATCTGAATTAGGTGTTCTGCCAGCAGCCTCCTCCTCAGTTACATATTCTTGATAGCTGTCGTATTCATTTTTAAAATCTGAATAAAAAATATGATTTTGTGAAATAACATATCCTAAAGCAGCAAATCCACCATATATCACAGGAACTTTCCAATACGACTTATTATATACCTGCCCCAAACCAGGAAGAATAGTTGAATAAATAGTTGCCTTTTGAGGAGAATGAATTGGAGGTAATGTGTCGTTACTATCGCTCACAAGCGTATCAGTAGACACAGAATCTGTAACAGACTGTGAAAAAAGAATATGCGGCATAAGTATCATTATACAGTATACTATGCACGATTTTATGTTCATATCTTTATTTTATTGATGTGTTTTTGATATTTTCCACTCGTTTGCAAAAAATAGCAAAAGACCGAAAAAGCACTATACTCTCCATAATCACATACTTTATGTGTATAAGAGTATAAAATCCGGTATATTATTCTTTAACTTTGTCAATTAATCCCAAAATTCTTTCCAAATCAACCTCAGATGAAAAAGGTATAACAATTCGCCCTTTTCCTTTTGAAGAAATAGAAAATTTCACATTACTTTTAAATGTATCTGCTAAATCATTACGCAATGAATCGAACGCATCCGGTTCTTTTTTTGCCTCCTCCTCAGAAGAAGATTGAGAATCGTCGATATATGCAGCTTCTTTATGTTTCCGAATAAGTTGCTCAGTTTCGCGAACAGAAAGCTCATTTTCAATAATTTTGGTAAAAATACGCAATTGCAAATCAGCTTCATCTATTGTAATCAAAGCACGTGCATGCCCCATAGAAATATCATCATTTACTATACCAAATTGTATTTCAGGCGGTAATTTCAGCAATCGCAAATAATTTGTAACAGTAGTACGTTTTTTACCAACCCGTTCACTTAATTTTTCCTGCGTAAGATTACACTCATCAATAAGACGCTGATAACTTGTAGCAATTTCGATGGCATCAAGGTCTTCACGCTGAACATTTTCGACCAACGCCATTGTAAGCATATCAACCTCATTAACCTTCCGGACATACACCGGAATATGCGTTAATCCAGCCAAAAGAGAAGCCCGATACCGCCGTTCACCAGAAATAATCTGATACGTTTCATCTTCGACTTCGCGAACTGTAATTGGCTGAATAACACCCATTTGCTTAATAGAAACCGCCAATTCTTCTAATGCAGTATCATCAAATTTCGAACGAGGTTGATTAGGATTCGCCTGTATTTTATCAACTTCTATTTCGGTACCCGTTTTTAACGGAGGACGCGAACTTATGGGTTTTCCCACATTATCTGCATCAGACAGTAATGCACCGATTCCTTTGCCTAAGGCATTTTTTTTAGCCATACCTGTTAATTCTCTTTAATTTCCGGTAAATTATTTTTTGATAATAACTCTTTAGCAAAATTCAAATAATTAATAGAACCATTTGAATTTGCATCATATAATATTGCCGGTTTTCCATAACTAGGTGCCTCAGTTAACCGGACATTGCGTTGAATAAGTGTTTCAAAAACCAAATCTTCAAAATGTGTTTTCAACTCTTCAACAACCTGATTGGCAAGACGCAAACGCATATCATACATTGTAAGCAAAAACCCTTCAATAGTAAGGTGTTGATTAAGACGGGTTTGAATAATTTTTATAGTATTTAGTAATTTACCTAAGCCCTCCAACGCAAAATATTCACATTGTACCGGTACAATAACCGAATCTGCAGCAGTAAGAGCATTTACCGTAATCAATCCTAAAGATGGAGAACAATCAATTATAACAAAATCATATTCATCACGAATAGGATTAATAACTGACTGCAAAACCATTTCTCTATCATTTCGATTGAGCATTTCAATTTCTGCACCAACCAAATCAATGTTTGCCGGTAAAATATGAAGTTTTTCAAGTTCAGTTTGTCGTATTACTGTTCGAGGATCTTGATCTTCTATAATGCATTCATAAATACCTCCTTCTATATTATGTACATCTATACCCAACCCGGAGGATGCATTTGCCTGAGGGTCAAAATCTATAATTAATACAGAATATTCCAACACAGCTAAACTTGCTGCTAAATTCATTGCAGTTGTGGTTTTTCCCACACCACCTTTTTGATTTGCTAAAGCTATTACTTTTCCCATTTACCTAATTTTTTGGCTTTATCTTTCAAAAATACAAAAAATACTTTTTTATTATATGATAATATATTTTTTTAGGTTTATTTTATACAAAATAACCCTACAACAATCTCTTTATGAGAATACTAAAAGTTATTAACAGGGGGTACGTTTTTTTAAGTTGTTCTATTAGTTTTTACCAATAACCATATTCCATAAAGGAAAAACGGTATACTTAATAATTGTCCCATATTAAGAATCATAGTTTGCTCAAATACAACCTGAGGTTCTTTAAAAAATTCTATACAAAACCGCGACATAAATATACCTATTAAAAAAATAGCTGATATATATGAATTAGATAATTTTTTGTGAAACCGTAATGTACGCCATACATATCTCTGTAATATTATAAAGGTAATTAGATATGCTATAGCTTCATACAATTGTGTGGGATGCCGAGGAACTGCTTTTTCTATACCATATACTACATTCATACTGTTTGGAAACACAAATGCCCAAGGTGCGTCGGATGGAACACCATATATTTCTGAGTTTGTTAAATTGCCTAAGCGAATGAAAAATGCAGCTATTGGTACAACTAACATGGCTCTGGAGATACTTGTACCAACCGATATATTATTTCGCTTGCTGACTATCCAAAAAGCAATAAGTATTCCTATAGCACCTCCATGCGATGCAAGACCTCCTTGCCATATATATAAAACAGAAAGCGGCTCCTCTAAGTATCGCAATGGTTCATAAAATATACAGTGCCCTAAACGTGCACCAACAACACCGCCAATTATTGAGGCCAGAGTAAGTTTATCTAAAAGGACAACCGACAAGCCTTCTTTTTTAAATAGTGCATTAAGCACCCAATATGCAACTAAATACCCAACTGCAAACAATACACCATACCATCTGATTCCATATGATTCGGTTATTGAAAGTATTTCCGGTGCAACATTCCACGTTATTGCTCCGAGCATCATACCGTTTGTTTTTTCGGTTCGGCAAAATATTTAATAAGGAAAAATACACCAATAAGAATAAACGGTATACTTAACCACTGTCCCATATTCAGGGTCATATATTGCTCAAATTCCACTTGATTATTCTTAATAAACTCAATAATAAACCGGGCTGTAAAAATAATCAAAAAGGTTATAGCAAGAATAAAATTATGCGATACAGGTAATTTCTTTTTTACCTGACGCATATAATACAATATTAATGTTAAAAAGGTACCCAGATATACCAAAGCTTCATAAATTTGCGTAGGATGATGTGTTTTGAGCAAACCTGCAGACACAAAACTGTCAACTAATTTGGGTACATCATCTTTCCTTATAAGCTCATGACGCAACAAAGCATCTTGGATTTCTATATAAGGTATACCTTGCTGTAATGTTTCGGTAGAACCGGCAAACAACCGAGCAACTAAATGTTGATATTCAGCAGCGACTGCACCACTTTCATTTATTATAGATGTAAGAGCCTCAGGGGTACTTGCTATAATAGCATCTCTTACAAAAACAAATGACCATGGTAAATCAGTAACTATACCATAAATTTCGGAATTCATTAAATTACCAAAACGTACCATAGTTGCAGTAAAAGGGATTACAATAGCTGCCCGTGACATTACCCACAAAAACGAACGTTTGGTTCGATAAGAAAATATTATAAAAGCAGCCAACAAACCAATTGCGCCTCCATGAGATGCCAATCCGCCCTTCCAAATATATAAAATCTGCAAAGGATTATTTAAATAATACTCGGGTTCATAAAATAAACAATGCCCGAGTCGTAATCCTACAATAAGTAACAGAAATACAAGAAATGTGAAGTTATCTGTTTCTTTTTGACTTATCCCCTCTCGTAAGAAAATTTTGTTGAGAATGGTATAAGACACAAAAAAACCAATAGCAAAAAATAACCCATACCAGCGAATACGAAAACCATCAATAATTTCAGGGGTAACATTCCAAATAATGTAATCTAACATAAGTGCATATTTTTAAAGTTCGCGTACTCTCGTTACGGGATTTATATAATTTTAGTATCTGTAATGCTCCGGTTTGTACGGACCATCAACAGGAACACCAAGATATTCAGCCTGTTCTGATGACATTTCAGTTAATTTTACGCCCAATTTATCAAGATGCAAACGTGCTACTTTTTCATCTAATATTTTAGGTAACGTATACACATTAGTATCATACGAATTATAATTTGCATGTAATTCAATTTGAGCTAATACCTGATTAGTAAACGATGCAGACATAACAAAACTAGGATGACCAGTAGCACACCCTAAATTAAGTAATCTACCCTCTGCCAAAATAAGAACACTATGTCCGTCAGGAAAAGTCCACTTATCATATTGTGGCTTAATATTGGTTTTGATAATTCCTGGAATTTTAGACAATTCTGCCATTTGTATTTCATTATCAAAATGGCCAATATTACCGACAATAGCCATGTTTTTCATATTTTTCATATGCTCTGCCGTAATAATATCTTTATTTCCTGTAGTAGTAACAAAAATATCTGCATATCCCAGAGTATCTTCAAGTTGTAAAACCTGAAAACCTTCCATAGAAGCCTGCAAGGCACATATTGGATCTATTTCTGTAACAATAACGCGTGCACCCTGGCCACGTAGAGACTGCGCTGATCCTTTACCAACATCACCATATCCGCATACAACAGCAACTTTACCTGCAAGCATAACATCAGAAGCACGCATTATTCCGTCAGTTAAAGAATGTCTGCACCCATA
>JAWOEL010000148.1:0-8206 GCA_046482735.1 Bacteroidales bacterium
TCCCTTTTGCTCCTCAGCCTGGACTCGAACCAGGGACCCTCCCGATATACATCGGGATGCTCTAACCAACAGAACTTTCGATTAATTTTGTTCTTATTTACAAAGGTGTCAAAGAAATTATATAAAAAAAGGAAGTCAATATCTCGACTTCCCTTCTGGCTCCTCAGCCTGGACTCGAACCAGGGACCCTCTGATTAACAGTCAGATGCTCTAACCAACTGAGCTACTGAGGAATTTTTATTTTTAAAATCGATGCAAATATAATAGAATGTTTTGAATAAAAAACAATATATTTGAAAAAAATTATACTTTTTTAAAAAATAAAATACTAATTAATATATGGCACAAACAATTATAGTAGGAAGTGTTGCATTTGATGCAATAGAAACACCATTTGAAAAAACAGATAAAATTATTGGAGGTGCAGGCACATACATATGCTTTGCATCGGCATATTTTACTACGCCACATGCTATTGCTGTGGTAGGTGGAGATTTTCCAAAAGAATACATTGCAAAACTTCAAAATGCAGGCGTACAAACAGAAGGATTGCAGATTGTTTCTGATGAAAAAACATTTTTCTGGTCTGGGAAATACCTTGATAATATGAACCAACGAGAAACACTGGTAACAGAATTAAATGTGCTAGAACATTTTGATCCTATTATCCCCGAATCGTACCAAGGGGCTGATTATCTAGTGCTTGGAAACCTTAGCCCTGTTGTGCAACGACAAGTTATTGAGAGATTACATAAAAAACCAAAATTAATAGTCATGGATACCATGAATTTTTGGATGGATATAATGCTTGATGAATTGAAAAAAACTATTTCCATGGTTGATGTCCTTACTATAAATGATGAGGAGGCTCGTCAGCTTTCCGGAGAGTATTCTATACCATTAGCTGCACAAAAAATTATGGAAATGGGACCTCAATATGTGATAATAAAAAAAGGTGAACATGGTGCTTTATTATTTCATAAAAAAGAAATATTTTTTGCTCCAGCCATGCCTTTATATTCGGTAATTGACCCAACCGGTGCGGGTGATACGTTTGCCGGCGGTTTTGCCGGATATCTTGCTCAACAAGATAAAACTGATTTTGAAACCATGAAAAAAGCTCTTGTTGTGGCGTCGGCTATGGCATCTTTTACCTGCGAAAAAATGGGAACAACCGGTATCGAATCACTAAGTCAGGAACAAATAGATGAACGTATACGTGCATTTAAAACATTAACTGCATATTCATAAATATATTTTATTGTATATGCTCACCAACATACATCCGATAATTTCTAGATTTTAACGACTTGGAAATTATCGGATGTACCATTTTTGAACGCATAAATTACATCGAAACCAAATTGAAACGCCATTACACCTCAACAACATTTGTTGCAGAATCCTGCTCAAAATTACGAATATTTGACAATGTTGTTTGTGCTATTTCGGTTAAGGCTTCTTGTGTAAAAAAACCTTGATGCGAGGTAATTAAGACATTAGGAAAAGTTGTTAAACGAGCTATTATATCATCCTGAATAATACTTTCGGATAAATCTCTGAAAAATAAATTCTCTTCTTGTTCGTACACATCAATACCTAAAGCTCCTAATTTACCGGATTTAAGTGCTTCAATAGCATCTTTTGAATTAATTAATCCACCACGACTGGTATTGATAATATACACACCTTGTTTCATTATATTAAAAGATTTGGCATGTATTATATGTTTGGTGCTGTCGTTAAGTGGACAATGTAGAGAAATAATGTCTGATTCTTCACATAGGGTTTCTAACGATACATATTCAAATCCTTTTTCCTGTAATTCATCCGAAGGATAAATATCATATAGCAACACACGACAGCCGAACCCTTTGATTATTTCAGCAAAAATTTTTCCAATATTTCCGGTTCCTATAACACCCACCGTTTTTCCGTGTACATCAAATCCTATAAGCTTTTCAAGTGAAAAATTACTTTCCCGAATACGATTATATGCTTTATGGGTTTTTCTGTTTAAGGTAAAAAGTAATGCAATGGCATGCTCTGCAACAGCATGAGGAGAATAAGCAGGCACACGCACAACCGTAATATTATGTTTCTGAGCTGCTTCTAAATCAACATTATTAAAACCAGCACAGCGCAATGCTATAATACGAACACCATTGGTGGCAATTTCTTCTATTGTTTGAGCATTCATATTATCGTTCACAAACACACATACGGCACCATATCCTTTGGTAAGTGGGGTTGTTTTATTGTCTAAAGGTGCATCGAAAAAAGTGATTTCATGTGCATATTCTTCGTTATGTTGTGCAAAGTATTCTTTGTCATACGATTGTGCACTAAATAAAGCTATTTTCATATATTTACTTTTAAGTGGTTTATAAGTGTGGTACCTTATTGTACTATATAATTTTTACGATTGTATGCTTACCAATACGCTTCGCCAAAATCGCAGAACACTCGACTACAAACATAATAGCCATATTATATAAGTAGTCAACTATATGCCAAAAATAAACTAACTGACATATATAACGAAAAAACAGCTATAGAGAATAGACTCCATAACTGTTTTAACTTGTATTAACTGAAAATATTATTTGTCAGCATTCATAATAAGTGGTAAGCCATCTTCTCCCCCACCTATAACAATAATTTTTGTGTTTTGAGATTGACCTAGTTCTAACGTAGCTTCAATACCTCTCATTTTAAGCAAGCTAGTTGTTAAACTGCTATTAATAATTTTGTTTGCTCGTGCTTCACCTTCAGCACCAATTCGTTTTCGTTCTGCTTCACTTTCTTCACGATCTAATTTATATTGATATGCCAAAGCTTGTTGTTCTTCAACCAATTTGTTTTCAATCGCTTTTCTGATATCCGGTGGTAAATTTATAGAACGTATAAGAAGAGCTTTCATGGTTATATTATTAGCTTTTAATTGCTTTCCTGATTCTTCTATAATAGTTTGTTCTACTTCGGCACGTTTGGTTGAGTAGATCTCTTCGGCAGTATATCTACCCGCTATTTGGCGTACAGCTGACCGAATTTCAGGACCAACTAATAAATCAGCATATTTTAATCGGAACGATTCATATAAATACCCAACTTTCGTATATGTCGGATAAAAACGTACTGTAACATCTATATTAACTGACAAACCGTTTTTATCAAGCACATCCATTGATTCTTCGATTTTTTGCTCTGACACATCATATACGTATAAATCATTCCAAGGTGCGATTACCTGAAAACCTGGTTGTAAAATATTTTCTTTATCAAGACCGGTAGTAAACTGACGGAATACAACGCCACGTTCGGTTGCTTCGAGTGTGTAAAACATTCGTCCTCCGAAAATAATAAGGACTATAACTACGATAACACCAATAATTATAAAATTCTGAGATTGTTTGTTCATATCTTTATTGTTTTTAAATTTAATGGTAAAAATAACTAAGTATTGCGGAATAAAAAAGAAATATATATGTTTCTTAAAACATAAAATAAAATGAATCTATACATGTTTTATAAATCCACATTGATTAGTTCTTATTTATATCGTAAAATATCTTGATAAATTTCCTGTGCATGTTCCCATTCCGGAGAACAAAAACTTGAATTATGCCATAAACACACAAAATTCCCCCGATATTGTTTTGTAATCGATAATAGATCTCTAATTTTTTGTTGTGCCTGAGCAATGGACGGATAATCAAACACCGAAACATCCATACATATAAGTGGTAACTCTTTAATAGCTAATTCACATCGTTGTAAAACATCAAATACAGTATGTTCAACACACATACCGGTTCTAAATCCGGGATTATGGCGGTAATATAGCGTACTGTCTTGTTTAATTCCACAGGATTCCAGAGCACGAAATGTTTCGGGATACGAAAATTGCAAATAATGTTGCCTACTTATAAGAGAAACAGGTGTACACGCATTTTGCAAAAACTGTATATCACTTCGCATAGAATCAATATCTTGTTGCAGATAATTATTGAAATGTATGCCTATGTTATGTGTGCGTAAAGAAATTTCTGCACACAACTTACGCCCCTGTGATGAATTTAATCGACGCTTATTTTTTTTTGAGCACAGAATATAAAAGGTAGATGTATACCCATATTGTTCAGACAAATCCATTATATATGAATACGTATCATACGGATCAAAACCTTTACGTGCTGCTTGCAAAGTTTGGATACATAAATGTAACGAGCGACGTTTAATAATATCTCCAAGACATGATTTTATCACATCACGAGGAGTGTTCCATTTGTACATAAAATCCACATCATGAGAAATTGTTTTGGTAAAACAATGATGAGATGGTATAACATAGTCGAAATCAGCAAAGATTTTTGTTATTAACTCAGCATAAACATGAACTATTGGTATTGTATGAATGTTATGAATAAGCGTGAAGGCCTTACTTTCGTCAAATCGACCATATTGGTCTCTATCCGAAACAACACATTCTTCCCATCTCGATAGCATAAAAAAAGCACACGCAAAAATATCAGCATGTATATATACAGTATTGTTTTGTATATTCATATCCTGTGAGCCATACCAAAAAGGCACCGTTAGATTATTATATTGCAGAGTAGAATATGTTTGAGGTAGGGCGGTATGTTTAAGGTAACCATGCGGTTCGTGAAAATGAGAAAAGAAATCGTCATTAATAATAATGCTTGTCCCATTTTCACACACGCAGGTATAATTGGTATATTCATGAGATGAATGAATGGTGTAAGGAATATGTAATATATCAGAAAATAAAACCTTACATATATACGATTTTTCAGGAACAAAAGTGTGAGAGAAATATACCTGAATCATCTGTGCATCTCATTAAATATTACGTTGAATTAACTGAGCCATATTTTTCAGCTCCGATTGTTCCGGTTGTAATTTAGGTCTCATAAAATTTATGTCATCCATTTCATTGAGTGGAACTAAATGAACATGGCAATGAGGAACTTCAAGTCCGATTACTGCAATACCAATACGTTTACATTCGACAGATTTTTCAACAGCTTTACCAACCTGTTTTGCAAAAATCATTAATCGTGATAAAAGATCATCATCTAAATCAAACACATAATCTATCTCTTTTTTCGGAATAACTAGGGTGTGTCCCATCACAAGAGGGTTAATGTCTAAAAAAGCCAAAAACTCATCATTTTCGGCAACTTTGTGTGCAGGAATTTCTCCCTGTACTATACGTGAAAAAAGTGTAGCCATAGATACCTATTTTAATTAATGAGAAATGTCAATTATTTCGAATGGCATAATACCTGCCGGAACCTTAATTTCAACAACATCACCAACTTTTTTACCCAATAACCCCTGTGCAATAGGTGTATCAATAGAAATTTTACCAGCTTTTAGGTCAGCCTCAGATTCAGCAACAATTGTATAAGTCATTGTTGCATTATTTTTTTTATTTTTTATTTTCACAATAGACATAATCTGAACAGAAGAATTATCTATTTTTGATTCATCAATTATCCGGGAATTCATAACTGTTTCCTGAAGCCGAGATATTCTCAATTCAAGGAGTCCCTGAGCTTCTTTAGCGGCATCATATTCAGCATTTTCAGACAAATCACCTTTATCCCGAGCTTCTGCAATCTGCTGCGATATTTTTGGACGTTCAACAGAAGTAAGATGTTGTAATTCATCTTGCAACTTTTTTAAGCCCTCTTTAGTAACATACGAAAGTTTCGCCATATCAGTATCTTTTAAGTTTTTACAAAATAAAAAGAATCCAACTATATGCCGGATTCCTTATTTATATGTTAATATTTGAATATACAAAAATAAGGTTAATTTATGGTTAAATCAATAAAACACCACACATAAAAAAGCCGGTCACTAAGAGTAACCGGCTTAATTTTTTTTATAAACAACCGGTTAATCGAGAGATAATTCTGTTTTACCAATTTCTTTATCATTACAGAAAACGACAACTTTATATGTACCTTCTTCTAAATCATCGTTAGATGCATCATAAAAAATTTCGAACGGTACATCATTCTTATTATAAGTAACCTCACGCCGTTCAGTAAACATTATAGTTTCACCATCATATTTAAATTGATTTCCCGGATCTGATGTTAAAACTACTCCTCCCGGTGCAGTTATACGAATATATAACGTTTTTTTACCTTCTTCAGCCAAAACATTTTCCAACAAAGTACCTTTCACTTTAAAGTAATTAACCCTCCGTGCACGAGACATAACGTTGTCCCATCTGTTGTATGGGTTGAGTTCTAAACCACCTACACGAATGTTGGCACCTTGATTGACCTTTTCTGCAAGAGAATCCAGTTTTCTCGTTTTTTCAAAATCCATAATCTCCATAGTGTCAATTTGTTTTTGACGATCAAGAGAAACCTCATCAAGAGAATCTACCTGATGACGCAATTTCAAATTTTCCTCCATTGCTTCTTTGGCAGTTTTTTTTAACACAGACAGCTGCTTTTGTAAGGATCGTACTTTGCGAATATCTGCACGTTGTGCCCGAAGAACACCACGAATACGAGTAATTTCGCTTTGTTTTTCATTTAATAAAGAATCAAGTTTAGCATTCTCACCCATGTGACCTTCGATGTCAGCTTCAAGAGAATCAAGATCTTTATATAAAGCCTGTTTTTCTTTATTTACCTCATTAATGTTTTCTGAAACAACATCAATTTTTTCTAATGATTCAGTATACAAGGTATATAAATAAGCACCGCCGGCACCTAATAATAATAGTAAAAATATATATAATACATGAACTTTTGAATTACCTTTTTTCTTTGGTTCCTTCGGCGTATTAGAATCTAATTCTGTTTCTACATCCAATTTGTCTGAATCTTTCATTATATTAACTTTTTAAGGTTCTAAGCAAAAATACGTATTATTATTTAATTACGTATAAATTTAAGCGTAATTTTTTAATTATTAGAATCCGTAATTCTAAAAAGCTTTATTTTAAAATGGATGTATATATGTCGAACATCTTATAAAATATACGTTTTAAATCTTGTTGAAACCTCTACATAACACACATCTGTAAAATAATACCAAGTTTATAATGCAAATGTATACCCATATGTAACCGACACCCCAAAAAACCGATTGTCTCAATAAAAAATTGTCAAAAAACACAAACAACATCTTAATTTTTTGTACACATTTCACAAATTATTTCTTAATGACTTTTATAATTTTTCTGCCCGGTTCCATATATACTATAAGCCAATATACTCCCGGTTTAAAGGCAGAAAAATCAATTGCATTATTCCTATTTATGTTGCGTATCGATTTCATTTTAGTTCCAGCTCTCGAATATATGTCAATGCAATATGGTACGTTTTCAACATCCGAAAAATATAATTTATCGCTTACGGGATTAGGATATACCATACCGGATTGAATATGTTCTTCACTGTCATATTTCGTAGGCACCGGTACTTGACTCATTCCCATTTCATCCGTTTTTATAATATGTGCTGTGCCATCATATAACCCCAAAATTGCATATCCACCGTCATCACATAGACAAGCGTCTTTCGAATAATCCCATTTATTATTACTTGAATAGGTTCGAGTCCACAATGTATCACCTTCATAATTTAGATATAACAACAAAATATCACTATCATCCTCATCATCTTTCTTCAGAGACGAGGTTGCTATAAAATACGTATTATCGGGATGTTTAATACATACATGCAGACCAGAATGCGTTGTATTGTCGATTTTACCAAAGCTTACCGTATCTATATGATTCAGCACCGAGTCAGCACGTAAAAATGAGGTTTGTGAATATAAATGCCCGTCGGGATGACTTGTTCTGTTTACAAGCACATAAGTTGAATCCGTTGCTTTCTTTAGTATACCCGAAGCAGACGAATTATTAAATTTTTTTTCAAAAAAAACTGTGTGCGTATTCAGATTAATTTTTCTGAACCACGTACTATAACTCCCATCACTTCCAAGAAACAGTAATGTAGTATCATTTATAAGTTCAATTGATGAAATACTCTCACTATTTAGGGAATTACTCATCCATGACCAAAGACTATCACCACTACTACTTGAAGAATAAATAAACATTTGAGTATCTCCCCCAAACATATCATTACTCACTTTCGTAAAACCGGCAAAAATAATATTACCTGAAGGAGCTTCACGTATA